>JBFWIG010000121.1:0-7243 GCA_050256115.1 Bacteroidales bacterium
AACAGTGGTAAATGCGCTTTTCGCAAGTGCTCTAATGCTTCAAAGTGCATTTGCACTTTGAGTGCTCTAGTGCTGCGCTGGCGCGCGATGCGAAATCTCCTCTTTTAGCGAATGTGCGCGCGAATGGGTCGACAAATTTGTCATGTCGAGGAGGCCGTTACCTCCAATCAGGCACTGCTACATTGCGCGAAGCGCAACACCAGAGCACCAGAGCTCTCGAAGCGCATTTGCGCTTCGATGCACCAGAGCACTTGCGCGAAGCGCACTAGATCGTTGGTTCAACCTCCCATTTGTCTGTCCGGAAGGGGGAGGCCGGGAGGTTGTCGCTGTTGTAGAGGTTGCCGGTGGCGGTGTTCGAGAAGTTGTAGCGGACGGCTACGGGCTTGGGTACGCGGGGCGAGGAGACGATGAGGATGGAGGCATCTCTGGGGTCTATCCGGGCGGTGGCGTCGTAGAATTTGCGGTCGGCGCCGGCTATCTGTATCTCCAGTAGTTTGGGCAATCGGCCGCTCCCTTTTATCTGCAGCCCTTTTATGACGTAGTCAAATTGGATGCGGATGGTGTTGCGGTCAATCTCCATCGATTTGTACATGGGGCCGCTAAAGGTAAAGCCGTACTGCAGGTAGGCCTTCGAAAGCGCCCAGGCAGCAAGACGACGTCCAACCTCCTGTTTGTTCTGGGGATGGATGTTGTCGAGTTTTCCGATATCGGTGGTTACTACCATGCCACTTTTGTGATAACTTCTAAGGCTGTGCTGCTGTTCGCGGACAAGGGCTGCTTCGTACTTTCGCGGGTAGTTGTAGGGGGCAATCTGTACCTGGTAGAAGAAAAACTCATCGTCCCAGGCGGCACGCCAGCTGTCTATCAGGCTGCGGAGTAAGCGGCCGTAGTTAAAAGGGTAGGAGATGTTACTTTCGCCCTGATACCAGATAACACCAGCCATCTTAAAGGGAATCAGCGGGGCAATCATCCCGTTATAGATCTGGCTGTATTTGCCTTCGGGGCCCCCCTTTTTATTGAGTGCTGCCGATTTGATAAACTCTTCATCTTTTTCGATGATCTCCGGGCTAAGCCACTGTTCGATATTGGTGGCACCCCAACTGATGTTAATTAACCCGATGGGAACTTCCAGTTTGGTGGCCAGTTCGCGTCCAAAGAAGTAGCCTACTGCACTGAAATTCTGCATAGTTTCGGGGGTGCAGGCGGTCCAATAGCTATTCAGGTCGGAGAGAGGGCCTGTTTCGGAGGCCGCTTTCCGCACATCGAAAAAGCGAATATAGGGGTGGCTGGCGGCCGCAATCTCTTTGGCATCCTCCAGGATGCCATCTTTGGCTCGCCAGGCCATATTGCTCTGGCCGGCACAGAGCCAAACCTCGCCCGGCATTACATTTTCGAGCACAATGGTACGGCGTCCTCTGATAATAATGGTCTGCGAACCTGCTTTGGCATCGGGCGTTTTGATCACCACCTTCCAGTTGTTTTCGTAGTCGGTGGTGGTTTCGTAAATGATGTCGTTCCAGCTGCAGTGAACCGATATCTTTTCGCCGGGCGTACCCTTTCCCCATACGGGCACATCGGCATTCTGCTGGATTACCATATTACTGCTGAAGAGAGAGGGGAGTTGAATGGAAGCAAACAGCGAGAGAGAGGCCGGGAAGATCAGTAAGAGCGAGAGGAGATAAAAACGTAAGGAGAGCTTCATAATCTAGTAGATGGGTATGTAAAGGGGGAGAAACACAAATTATGCCAAATATAACGCAAATTGAGAACTTCGTGCCAAATCGAAAGGTGATTGGCGTACCTTTGCACAATCGGATCTGCCCCGATCTGATCTGCACCCATTTTCTTTCAGCACCGCACCAAATGAGACACAAGCATACCCAAGCCCCACCTGCACGCTATTTCAGTACCGACCTGGCCATGATTCATGATGAGGCCTTTGGCGATTTTGCCCGGCAGGCCTGTCGTGAGGTTCTGGCTACGCTTCAGGGGCATCCCCTAGAGAACCCCCGGCTCCTTGATCTGGGTTGCGGGAGCGGAATCTTTGAAGAGGCACTCGTGGGGAGTCACTTTCTGCTTTCCGGGGTAGATCTCTCCGAGTCGATGATAGCGAGGGCACGTAAGAAGGTGCCTTCAGCCACTTTTTGGGTCGACTCCTTCTGGGAGTGCGATTTTCCCCACTCCGATATTGTGGTTTCGATAGGGGAGTGTATCAACTATGAGTTAGACCGGGTAAACAGCTATGAAAGGCTCGAAGCCCTTTTCTCTAAGGTGCACAGGTCGCTCTCGGAGGGGGGGTACTTTATTTTTGATCTGCTCATCGATAAGGCTACCGACGAGGATTACAACGCTTCGGCGGTTAGGGTACACCATCACAAAGAGTGGTCGGTTATTCTTGAACGAACCGAAGAGGAGGGGCTGATTACTTCGCGGTTTACCACCTATACCGCTGTTGGCAAAGATCTCTACCGTAAGCGTGAGGAGGTGCATCTGCAACGCCGTTATAATCTGGCGGCAGTGCTCGATATCCTGCTAAAACTGGGTTTCCAGAACCTGCTTAAGCATGGGTATGCCAACCTCCGTCTGCCGCGGGGGCATGTTGTAATTGTGGCCACCAAATAAGGAGTGCGTGTTGTGAAAAACAACGATATTCCGCTGCGGCAGATCTGGAAGCTGGCTTTCCCCATTATATTAAGTCTGCTGGCACAAAATCTGGTAAATGTTACCGATACCGCCTTCCTGAGCAGGGTTGGGGTCACCGAATTGGGTGCCTCGGCCATTGCAGGGGTTTACTATATGGTATTTTATATGCTGGGCTTTGGCTTTTCGGTGGGTTTGCAGATTATTATTGCCCGCCGAAACGGCGAGAGAGCCTATGCCCGGATTGGCCCGGTTGTGGAAAATGGCATATTCTTTCTGTTGTTGCTGGCCATGGTGCTGATTGTGGTGTCGCGACTGCTCACTCCAATGGTGCTTCCGTTGGTTTTGGCATCGGACGAGTTGGTTTCGGCCTCGTCGCGCTACCTGAATATCCGGATTTTGGGGCTCCTCTTTTCGGCCTTTAACATGGGTTTCCGGGCCCTTCATATTGGACGGAAGAATACCGGTGCCATCTCGGTGGCCGCGTTTTTGATGGCCGGCTCGAATGTGCTGCTCGACTATCTGCTTATCTTCGGTAAATGGGGATTTCCCCGGATGGGCCTTGAGGGAGCCGCCTGGGCCTCTGTGGCTGCCGATGCCATATCGGCGCTCTATTTTGTGCTGCAGGCCTCGCACCGCAGCATCAGGCGGCACTATGCGCTCTATAGGTTTGCCCCGCTCAATATGCAGCTGATCAGGCATATTCTGAATATCTCTATCTACACCATGTTGCAATATTTTGTCTCTATCTCTACCTGGCTTACCTTTTTCCTGGTTATCGAGAAGACGGGAGAGGCCAATCTGGCCTCTTCGAATATTGTTCGCAGCCTCTACGGTTTGATTGCCATCCCTACCTGGGCTTTCGGTTCGATTATGGCCTCGCTTACCGGCAATGTAATCGGCGCCGGCCGTTCCGATAAGGTATTTCCGCTGATGTATAAGGTGGCAACCCTGGGCTTTTTTACTGCACTGGCCACCAATCTGCCTGTGGCGCTCTTTCCCGGTCTCTTTTTGTCGCTCTTCACCTCCGATCCGGCTATGGCAACGCTTACGCTTCCCTCTATGTATGTAGTTTTGGGAGCCCATCAGTTTCTGGCTGTGGGGCTGGTCATCTTTAATGTGGTGAGCGGAACCGGTAAAACACAGGTAGCCATGTGGATAGAGCTGGGAGTGCTGGCCATCTATGTAGTGACTCTGCTGGCACTTGCACACTATTTCCCAACACGGCCTGAGATGATCTGGTACTCCGAATGGGTATACTGGCTGTTGTTAGGCTTTTTTGCCTGGCTATACCTGCGTACCGGCCGATGGCGCCGGGCCAGGGTATAGCCGGATACAAAAAGGCTATTTGTGGAGATGCACATCCAATTGCGGGAAGGGGAAGGAGACGCCCTCCTGAGGCAAGGTGTTGTAGATCTTTTGGTTCATGCTGAAGTAGACATCCCAATAGTCTTCGGTCTTTGTCCAGACACGTACTACTATATCTACCGAGTTAGCCGCCAATGCATGAAGAGCAATGAAGGGTACGGGATCGGTCATAATCCGCTCCTCTTGTGCAATCAGACGCATAATTACCTCCCGCGCTTTCTCATAGCTGTCGCCATACGAAATGGAGATTACCCAATCTACCCTGCGGGTTGTTTCAATATTAAAATTCTTTATCAAGCTACTGAGAACCATTCCATTAGGAACTATGATCACCTTGTTGTCGGGGGTGTTCAGTACAGTACTGGTTATCTGAATTGCCTTTACCGTTCCCAATGTCCCGTTCGTTTCAATAAAGTCGCCAACCCGGTAGGGTTTAAAAAGCAGAATGATGATACCGTTGGCAAAGTTTTTAATGGTATCGCTCAGGGCAAGGCCAATGGCCACACCTGCCGAAGCCAACAGGGCAATCACCGAGGCAGTTTCGATGCCCAGGATGCCTACTACAATGATAATAAGGAGGGTTGTAAGCGATATACTCAGCAAACTATAGAGAAACGTTTGCAATGATGGGTCGGTATCGCGTCGGAGCATAACCCGTTTGAGCACCTTTTTAACCCTTTTAATTAACCAGGCCCCAACTATATAGACCAGTATAGCCGTCAGGATTCTACCTGCCAGATCTACGCCCATATCCAGCCCTTTATCCAATAATGTTTGGAGGGTCTCGGGCTTGATACCCATCTTTTCTATCAGTTGGCCGGCATCCTCAACCAGCGCCGGATTGTTGAGAAGGAGAGAGAAAAACTGCATAACAAAGTAGATTTGATTCACAGCGAAGATACCCATTTTTTGCCGGCTTTTTCTACCTTTAGGGTTGCTTTTTGAGGCTTAACACTGTAAAATCTTTGTTATGAATGTATTTCGATCTTTCCCCAAAACCTTTTGGGTGGCCAATGTGATAGAGTTACTTGAACGATGGGCCTGGTACGGTTTTTTTATGTTGTTTGCCAATTACCTTACCGGATCTACCGAGACCGGAGCGTTAGGATTTACGCAAGCGCAGAAAGGTACCATCATGGGCGTGGGCACCGCCATCCTCTACTTTTTGCCCCTCCTTACCGGTGCCATTGCCGACAGATTCGGGTATAAGCGGGTGCTCTTCTTTGCTTTTGTGGTCTATAGCTCGGCATTTATTATGCTCCCCATGTTCGATACCTTTACCTCGGTATTTCTGATGTATCTCTATCTGGCGGTGGGTGCTGCCCTCTTTAAGCCGGTGATTTCGGCTACCATAGCCAAAACCACCAACGAAACCAACTCCTCCATTGGCTTTGGCCTCTTCTATATGATGGTGAACCTGGGCGCATTTTTCGGCCCCCTGTTAACCCTGCTGTTCAGGGCCGATAATTACGATTGGGTCTTCTATATTTCGGCCGGTATCATTTCGCTCAACTTCATCATGTTGCTCTTCTATAAAGAGCCCGGACGTGTGGTGAGTACCTCTTCGTTTGGCAGTGCCATGAAGAGCGTTTTCGGGAATATCCGTGTAGCGCTTTCCGATGGAAAATTTCTCCTCTTTCTGGCTCTGGTAGCCGGTTTCTGGACCATGTACAACCAACTCTTCTATACCCTTCCGGTCTTTATTGTACAGTGGGTAGATACCTCGTCGGTCTATAATTTCTTTGCTGCATGGCTTCCCTCCGTGGCCTCGTCGTATGGCAGCAACGGGCAGTTGGACGCCGAATTCATTACCAACTTTGATGCGCTCTTTATTATCTGTTTCCAGATTCTGGTCTCTTCGGCCATTATGCGCTGGAAGCCGCTTAATGCCATGATGAGCGGTTTTTTGGTCTGTTCGCTGGGTATGGCGCTTACCCTCTTTTCGCAGAATGGCACCTTTACCCTTGTGGCCATCTTTATTTTTGCTGTAGGCGAGATGGCCGGTTCGCCCAAAATCACTGAATATCTGGGCAGGATTGCCCCCCCTGATAAGGTAGCACTCTATATGGGATGCTCCTTCTTACCGGTTTTTGCCGGGAATATCTTTGCCGGCTATATTTCGGGGGTGGTTTATGGGCAGCTCTCCGATAAAGATACGCTGGTGCATCAGGAGGTGGCAAAAAGGGGGCTGGAGCTCTCCGATTCGCTTACAAAGAATGAGTACTTTGCCGAAGCAGCCCGACAGATGCAGATGAGCAGCAGTGAGTTAACCCAGTTTTTATGGAGTCAATACAACCCCTCTTCTATTTGGATGGTGGTGTTGGGTATTGGTTTGATCTCTACCTTGGGGCTATTTCTCTACGACCGCTTTCTGATGCGCAAGTAGCAGGGCTCTTACGGTATGTCGGGCTTTTTTTGTAACTTTGCCGCCCCTTTCACCCATGATGGGGCATACTAAGGCAAATTTCGCATGATTACCGTATCAAATCTCGAGTTACAATTTGGCAAAAGAGTTCTCTTCTCGGAAGTAAACCTCAAATTTACCCCCGGTAACTGTTATGGCATTATCGGTGCCAACGGGGCCGGAAAATCCACCTTTCTGCGGATTTTAAGCGGTGAAATGGATCCTTCGAAGGGATCTGTGAGCTTTGGAGCGGGCGAACGTCTTTCGGTATTGAAGCAGGATCACTTTGCCTTCGACGCCTTTTCGGTAATGGATACGGTTCTTCAGGGGCATGCCCCCCTCTGGTCTATTATGCAGGAGAAGGAGAGGCTCTATGCTAAGCCCGACTTCTCGGACGAAGACGGGGTGCGGGTTTCGGAACTGGAGGCGCACTTTGCCGAGCTCGACGGTTGGAATGCCGAGAACGAAGCGGCTGCACTCCTCTCAGGGTTGGGCATAGATGATTCGTTGCATTACAGTTCGATGGCCGATTTGAGCGGGAAACTGAAGGTGCGGGTGCTGTTGGCCCAGGCGCTTTTTGGGAAGCCCGATAATCTGCTGCTCGATGAGCCTACCAACGACTTGGATGCCGACACCATTCTCTGGCTCGAAAATTACCTCTCAAACTTTGAACATACGGTTTTGGTGGTTTCGCACGACCGCCACTTTCTGGATGCGGTCTCTACCCACACCGTCGATATCGATTATAGCCGGATTGCCCTCTTTTCCGGCAACTACAGTTTTTGGTATCAGTCGAGCCAATTGGCGCTGAAACAGCAGCTTACCCAAAAC
>JBFWIG010000122.1:0-7231 GCA_050256115.1 Bacteroidales bacterium
GCCCGCGATCCCACAAGCAATAACCCACAAAGAAGATGCCGTGTATTCATACCACAAATAATGAGGTTGAAATAACTGAATTAAAGGTAATCACAAAGGTTGCCGATTCAAATAGCCAAATCAAAAAATTGCGAACGCAACGCAAAAAACCATGCAAAATTCCCACATCACGTATCTCTCATCACGCTAAACTAAAGTCACCACTCCAATAATGTTGTTATCTTTGGTCGATTGCCCGGGCAATCTTCTTACTTTTGCAGACATATCGGAATTAAACAGAGATAACAGTATGGTTAATTTTTCATTACAGGGAAAGGTTGCCCTGGTTACGGGCGCCTCCTACGGAATTGGGTTCGCCATTGCAAAGGGATTTGCCCAAGCAGGTGCTACCATTGTATTTAACGACCTCAAACAAGAGTTTGTCGACAAGGGAATTGCCGCCTATCAAGCCGAAGGCATTAAAGCACACGGTTATGTATGCGATGTTACCGACGAGGCCGGTGTTAAAGAGATGGTCGAAAAGATTGAGCAGGAGGTTGGCATCATTGATATTCTGGTAAACAACGCCGGCATTATCAAGCGCATTCCCATGCACGAGATGAGCGCAGCCGACTTTCGGGCCGTGATAGATGTCGACCTGAATGCCCCCTTTATTGTGGCCAAAACGGTAATCCCCTCCATGCTCAAAAAGGGAGCAGGAAAGATTATCAACATCTGCTCCATGATGAGCGAGTTAGGTCGCGAAACTGTGAGCGCTTACGCAGCGGCGAAGGGAGGTTTAAAGATGCTTACCAAAAACATTGCCTCCGAATATGGCGGTGCCAACATCCAGTGTAACGGCATCGGACCCGGCTATATCGCTACCCCGCAAACTGCACCTCTCCGCGAACGGCAACCCGATGGCAGCCGCCACCCCTTCGACTCCTTTATAGTGTCGAAAACACCGGCCGGCCGTTGGGGCAATCCCGAAGATCTTACGGGCCCTGCCGTTTTTCTTGCCAGCGAAGCCTCCGACTTTGTGAACGGCCATATTCTCTATGTGGATGGCGGAATTTTGGCCTACATCGGCAAACAACCTTAACATAAGCCCTTCCGGGGCATACACGCTATGACCAGTGGCTATTGCAGATTTTGGGCTATGGCACTCCTGTTGCCTGCCTGGCTCCTCACCGGAGCCGGTGCCAGGGCACAGGTAGATGTGCCCGGATTCAAGGTGTATCACTTCCCGTCCAACCAAATTCCGCGTATCGACGGCACCTTCGACGACTGGGCCATGGTACCCGACAGTTTTGCCATTCCCATCGAAGCCATGTGGGACGACTCGCGCAAGCACCCTACTGTCGACAAAGCCAACCTCGATATCAAAGTGAAGGTGGGTTGGGTAAAAGGGCTGAATCGTCTCTATTTTCTCTACGAAGCCTTCGACAACGTCTGGGACTTCAGCCAGATGGGGCTAAAAAACGACACCTACGAGGTGGTGGTCGACGGCGACCTTTCGGGAGGACCCCATATTGAGCGCTTCCGTCACAACCCGGAGGTTGTCGATGTCATGGAGTCTTATTTCACCTTTCAAAATGTACATGCGCAGAACTACCACATCTTTACCCCGCCCGCCGAGGGGAAGGAGTGGACCATGGTATGGGGGCCGCAACAGTGGCTCAAAGAGCTTCCCTATGCCAACTACGCCTACAATTATAACTTTTCACCGGGCGACTCGGGTACCCTTCGCATGGAATTTTACATCACCCCCTTCGATTTTGCAAGCCCCGAAGGACCCGAAAAGTCGACCGAAAGCCGCCTCTACGAAGGGAAGAAGATAGGCCTCTGCTGGGCCGTTATCGACTACGACAACCCGAACAGCAGCAATAACAACGGCTTCTGGAATCTCTCAAAACACCACACCATGTACGGGCAAGCCTCAGAACAGCGGCTCTTTACGCTGATGCCGCTCGAACCAAAATTCAAAAAAGCCATCGATGCGCAATGGAGCTTCACCATCCTCGACATGGCAAGCCGTACGGTTGCCTTCCGCGACCAGAGCGAAGGGAAGATCACCTCATGGGATTGGGACTTTGGCGATGGCACCCGCTCCAACCTACAACACCCGCTGCACCAATACCAAAAACCCGACAAATACGTAGTGACCCTCTACGTAAAAGGCCCCGACGGCACCTCACGCCGGTGCAAAGTATGGGATGTTGCAGTGCTCTAGTGCTACGCTGCGCTTAATGCTCTAATGCTGCGCTTCGCGCAAAAGATTAATGGTAAATGGTAAATGGTTAGTGGTGAATGGTGAATGGTGAATGGTGAATGGTGAATCTTATTAAACGCGCAAGCGCGAGTTAACCATTGATACTCGCCTGATTGGAGTTAACTGCCTCTTCGACAAGATAAGTTTTGCGACCCATTCGCGCTCTCATTCGCTAAAAGAGGAGAACTCGCTCCGCTCAAACAGCTCCTCTTTTTAGCGCTCATTGAGAGCGATGGGTCCCCGCCCAACTTCTCCGGTTGTCTCCGAGCCACTTACCTCCAAACGGCTACATCCTGCATTACCCAGATCACTGCTACACTGTTACGCTGCATCACTTGCGCGAAGCGCGGCATTTGAAGCGCGAACGCGCTTCGAAGCATTAGAGCACTCAAAGTGCATTTGCACTTTGAGGCATTAGAGCATTTGCGCGCAGCGCAGCACACTGTTTTGTAAAAATTTTAGATAAATTTGATGATCTGAAGGGATATCGTATCAGTGGATTGATTTGCTCAGGGAGTGGGTCTCCGACAAGTGATTCGTTTTTGTGAGATAGATTGAAACGTTAAGGAATATGAGTAAAGTTTCAATACGTTTTTTTGACGACCGAGAAGTACGCGCCGTTTGGGACGAAGAAAATGCCAAATGGTGGTTTTCCGTTCTGGACATCGTAGCTGTTCTTACCAACCAGGACGACTACGCTAAAACGCGTAATTATTGGAAATATCTCAAAGCTAAATTCAAAAAAGGAAACTACGAGTTGGTTAGTACCACTACCCAACTGAAGCTTATCGCAAAAGATGGAAAACGATATTTAACCGATGTGCTTGATTATAAAGGAATTATTTCCCTGGCAAAACAGTTCCCGGGCAAGTCGGCAAACCGTTTTATAGAATGGTTTACCTACAGCGATGAAACCATCGACGGCAAAAGTAAACAGAAGGCATACGCGTTGTTCGAAAGTTCTTTTATCGACAACATTGAAGTGGGCACAAGCAAAGGATTGCAGCAG
This sequence comes from Bacteroidales bacterium, assembly GCA_050256115.1. Taxonomy (GTDB): domain Bacteria; phylum Bacteroidota; class Bacteroidia; order Bacteroidales; family UBA4181; genus JAQVSH01. Next base: position 3,261 of record JBFWIG010000122.1, read on the forward strand.
ATTCACGCTTATCTGTTTGGTGGATTATATGACTTTGCGGGCCAGATCAGGCAAAAAAATATTTCGAAAGGCGGATTTCAGTTTGCTGTGGCACAGTATTTAGGCAATACCTTAAGGCAGATTGAACAGATGCCCGAAGATACTTTCGACGACATTGCCGATAAATATGTGGAGATGAACATTGCCCACCCATTTCTGGAAGGCAATGGCCGAAGCACGCGCATTTGGCTCGATTTGATCCTGAAAAAACGTCTGAGGAAATGCGTGGATTGGAGTAAAATAGGCAAAAAGACCTATCTAAACGCCATGATAAAAAGCTCTGCAAATAGCACAGAGATAAAAAATCTACTCAAAAGTGCCCTGACTGATGAGGTCAACAGCCATGAAATGTTCCTGAAAGGGATCGATTACTCCTACTACTACGAAGAAGATTAACTTAAGACTAGAGAATATGAAAAGGTTTCGTCAACTGAATGTCGTCGCTGTGTGTCTGGCAATGGTCTGCTGGCTGCCGCTATCGGCGCAAACCGGACAAAATAACCCGGCAGGAAAGGGTGCAGTCGCAACACAAGCTGCGCAGGCAGGGGGTGCTCAGGCGGCTCCGGGAAGGCCTGATCCTCGTCAATCTGTTATTGAGGTGATAGACCGCATCTACAACTATCTGAACGGGTGTACTCCTGCGGTTCTGGTGGATGAGAAGGGGAAAGAGGTTACCGATTTTTCGAAGATCGACCGAAACACGGCCTTCAAAAAGGGCGATTTCGGACTCACTACCTATGAGTGGGGCGTCACTTATTCGGGTATGCTCAAAGCCACCGAAACCACAGGCGATCAGAAGTATGCGGAATACACTTACCAACGGTTGCGTTTTCTGGGCAAGATCTATCCCCATGCTAAACGCTATGCCGAAGAAACCGGTTATCCCATGCGTCTCAGCACCATGGTAACCCCCCGCTTTCTCGACGACTGCGGCGCTGTATGTGCGGCCATGATAAAAGCGGGGCTGGCTAATCCTGCCAGTAAAGGCGATTACCGCGAAGCGATGGAAGATTACTTCAACTTTGTGATGTACAAAGAGTATCGTCTGGGCGATGGGGTACTTGCCCGTAACCGCCCTTCACCCAATTCGGTATGGCTCGACGATATGTATATGGGCATTCCTCCTATCGCCTGGCGGGGAAAATTATCGCAGGCCGAGCGGGGCGACCTTACCCAGAAATTCTACAATGAGGCGGTAAACCAGATTCGTCTCTTTAAAGAGTATCTGTGGGTCCCCGAAGAGGGGATGTTTCGGCACGGCTGGATTGAGTCGATGGGTGTTCGTCCCGACTACTTCTGGGCCCGTTGCAATGGTTGGGCTGTGCTTACCCTTTGTGATGTACTCGACGCCCTTCCTGCCAATGTACAGGGCAGAGCGTTCATTATCGAGACCCTTCGCGATCTGCTTTTTACGCTGGCCAAATATCAGTCGGGAACCGGAACCTGGCATCAGCTCATTAACCGCAACGACTCCTACCTCGAGACCAGCGCCAGTGCCATGTTTGTGTATGGCATAGCCCACGCCATTAACCAGGGTTGGATCGATAGAACCGCCTTTCAGGAGGTGGCCCAGGCAGGATGGAAAGCGGTGGCTGCACAGGTCAACGCCACCGGACAGGTAGAAAACACCTGTGTAGGAACCGGATTGGGCTGGACACCGGTATTCTACTATACCCGGCCCGTAAGCGTCTATGCAGCTCACGGCTACGGCCCTGTTTTGCTGGCCGCCTCCGAAATGCTCAAGATGTTAGACAACAACAATCGTCAGGGAGGTCGTGGTCAGCAGGCCATGCAAAGAGATCCCTTTTCGCCAATCGGGGGAGTAGGAATGATGAACCAACGGCCCGGTTACTCCCGTTCGGGCAGCAAACCGGTTGTTCTGCTAATTGGCGACTCTACCTGCAAAAACGGAGCCGGCGACGGCAGCAACGGCCAGTGGGGCTGGGGCAGCTTCTTTGCCAACTACATCAACGATAAGGCTACTGTAGAGAATCACGCGCTTGGAGGCCTCAGCAGCCGCACCTTTTACAACAACAACTGGCCTGCCGTTCGTGATGCCATTAAACCTGGCGATTACGTGCTGATTCAGTTTGGTCACAACGATATGGCACCGCTTAACACCGGTCGTGCAAGGGGAACCCTCAATGGCACAGATGCCAGGCCGGAGGTAGTGGTGATGGAAAAGGATGGCAGCCCCGAGAAGGTCTACACCTACGGGCACTATATCCGTCTGTTTGTAAAGCAGACCCGCATGAGAGGCGGTATTCCCGTGGTGATTACGCCCACACTGCAAAACAGTTGGAGAGGCGCCAATCAGGTAGCCACCTTTTCCGAAACATTTAACAAGTGGTGCGAAGAGGTAGCTCGCGAAGAGGGGGTAGCCTTTATCGACCTGAATACCTTGGCGGCCGAAGCCTACAATCAGGCAGGACGGACCAAAGCGCAGGCCGACTATTTTGTAGATAGTGTACACACTACCGAAGCGGCAGCCAAGCTCAACTGCGAATTGATTAGTAAAGGGATTAAGGCCTCGAAATCGGATCTGGCCCAATTTGTAAAATAACCGGGCATCTCTGAACCCGGGCAATCAGACCGTTACACTCCGCCCGGGTTCAGAGAAATCCCTGTTTCTTTAAGGCCTGCAGATAGGCCTCCGAAGCGGCCAGGTTATCCTTCAGCGCATAGCGATTCTGGGTAAACACCTGAGCTAAGGTCTTTTTCTGATTTACCTCCAACAGATTTCGGGTCTGCTCCGAAGCCTCGGTATCTGCGTATATGGCAGTAATCGATTCGGGCGTGTAGTCCTGATAGGTTTCGTAATGCACCACCCCCTCAAGCGGTAAGCGGGGAGTAAGTGGCGGATTGACATCAGGATGGCCCATTACCATAGCCGTTACCGGAATCACACCGTGAGGCAGTTGTAACAGATCGATGAGGGGCTGCGGATTGTAAGCCACCGTTCCGAGGTAGCAGATACCCAAACCCCTTTCCTCGGCAGCAAGGGCCACATTCTGCGAAGCCAGAACGCTATCTATGGCTGCCGACATAAACCATAGTAAGTTGTTATATCCAGGCTCGGCCTCCCGATTACGGCACCACTCCGAAAAACGATGCACATCGGCACAAAAGGTGATGTGCACAGGGGCCTCAACCACCATCTTCTGGTTAAAATGAATGGGGGCCAATGCTTTCCGCATGGCTTCATCACGGGTAACGATAATACTGTACACCTGCATATTGCCGGTATTCGACGCACGGGTGCCCGCCTCCAGAATGGCAGTAAGCAGGGTTTCATCGATCGGATCGGATTTGAATTTCCTGATAGAACGATGAGCGGAAATGGTATCCGAAATCATAGAAAGGCTATTGAAGTTTAAAGCGATAGGTTATGGTACCCCTCTGAACCGGGGCATCGGGTTTTCGCGAAAAACGCGATGCCATTGCGGCGGTTCGGGCAGCATTCAACAGACGGGAATCGTTAGTGGTAGAACCTCTCACACCGGGACGGGCGGCTGTAACCCGGCCATCCTTATCTACCGTGACCTCTACCACAACCACTCCTTCAATATTACCGGGATAATCAGGGGCAGGTAACGCCTCGGCCGAACGACCGGTTAAGGAGAAATCAATGCCTTGTCCGGGGCCTGTGCCCCCTCCGGTACCCCCTCCTGCACCTCCGCTCCCTTCGCCATCATAGGCACCACTAAGCGCATCACCGGAGATTTTACCCTGGTCGCCGGTTTCCCCGGCACTCCCTTCACTCTGATTGGTACTTCCGTCAACTTTGCGTCCGGGAAAGAGCGCCTGTTGGTTAGGGGTCCGCTCCACCGGTTTGGGTTGAGTGGCAGGTTCGCTGGTCACCGAATTGGGATCGGTTTTGGTTTCGGCCACCGGCTGTTTAACCACCGGATTAACCACCGGTGTCTTAACCG
>JBFWIG010000123.1:0-7206 GCA_050256115.1 Bacteroidales bacterium
TTATTGCGCTCGACAAAGCGTTGCAGCGTTCGGGCATCCGCATAAATGATCCCGGTAATCCCGGTCGAATCTATTTCAGCGGAAAGGGTCTTGCCTATCCCCAAAGGCTCACAGAAGCAGGAGGAGCCCGGTTGGCCTCACTGATGGAGGGAACCCAGGAGCAGGTTTGCCAGATGATTGCCAAAACCAACAGCTGGCTCGTCGAAGCCGGGCTTCCTTTTGAGCTGAGTTATGCCGAAGTGAAATCGCGCTATGCCCGCGAATTGGTTCGTGAAAGACATATTGCCAAAGCGCTCCGAGTGGCCGTTATGGAGGCCTTCGTTACTGAAGCCGGGCAGCGGGAGGCCTTTACCCGGTTGTTTGGCGGCGTTGCCCCTGCATCAGGGGTGCATCACAATGCCGACTTGGAGAACGAAATCCGTGCCCGTCTGCTTAAGGCAGGCGGAAAGGCCTTTGTAGCCGAAGAGGAGAGTGCTTTTCTTTCGCTTCGGGAGGCTGCAGAGATGATTTGTAAGGCGGGCGGGATTCCCTGTTACCCGGTGCTACTCGACGACAAAAACGGAAAGTGCACCGAGTTCGAGAACGATGCTTTGGTACTGAGCCGGGAGTTATTGGCTCGCGGCGTCTATGCCATAGAGTTGATTCCCGGACGAAACAGCCTTGCCGCTCTGGAGCCTTTTGTGGCGCACTTTTCCGCACAGGGATTTCTGATTACTTTGGGTACCGAGCATAACGCCCCCGACATGATTCCCATACGTTGCGACACTCGGGGCAATCTGCCTCTCACCGATTTTCTGAATCGGGTTAACTATGAAGGAGCCTGTGTGATTGCCGCCCATCAATACCTGCAAGCGCAGGGCATGGAGGGGTATATCGACCCGTTGGGAAAGGCCAAACAGGCCGATCGATTGTTGTTTGTTACCTTGGGTAATGCGGTGATCAGGCATTTTATAGAAGGGAATTCATTCTAACCGGAGATACTATTTAGGGTGGCATTGCCCTGGGGCTGCCCTTAGCAAAAAAGAGAATATGGAAGCGATAAACGAGCTGATTGAACTTTCGCACTATTACGGTGCCGATGCAGATTTTGTGATTGGCGGAGGAGGAAATACCTCGTTGAAAAGTGCCGATACTTTGTGGGTAAAAGCGAGTGGAACCAATCTGGGAACCATCTCTGAGAGTGGGTTTGCCGTTCTCGACCGCAAAAAGTTGGCCATACTTTCGGAACGGGAGTACAGTAGCGACTCGTTGCTGCGCGAGCAACAAGTAAAAGAGGATCTGTTCCGGGCCTCACTCTACCCGGAGCGCCTGTTGCGCCCCTCGGTAGAGACCTCTATGCACAATGCCATTGCCTACAAATTTGTGGTGCACACCCATCCCACGTTGGTGAATGCCGTGCTCTGTTCGGCCCAAGCGGAAGAGAGCTGTGCGATGCTCTTTGGCGAGGCCGCTCTCTATATTCCCTATACCGACCCCGGTTATGTGCTTTTCAAAGCCGTGGAGGAGGGGCTTCGGGGTTATCGCAGCCGTTTTGGGGCCGATCCGCAGGTGATTTTGCTACAGAATCACGGCATCTTTGTGGCGGCCGACACTGCACAAGAGGTGCATGAGCTCTATGCCGGGGTGCTCGAAATGATTGAGAACCATCTTGAACAAAGGCCTTCGGAAGATGCTTTGCCTATTCCGGATTTGCTCGCCTCCTTTTTGCCTGCCTGCCGCATGATGTTATCCACACCCGGTGGGGCTGCTAAAATTTTACGGGTTAGACACAACAGATTGATTGCCCATTTTTATGGCAGCGAGTCGCAATTTGAGCCGGTTTCGCTTCCTTTTACCCCCGACGGCATTGTCTATTGCAAAGCACGCCCTCTCTATCTGTTTCGATCGGAGAGTGCTGACGCGCTGGTTGCCGAGTTTGCACAAAAACTGGAAGCCTATCGAAGCAGTTACGGGTATGATCCTAAGATTCTGATGATCCGTAATATGGGGATGGTGGCTGCCGAAGATCACACAGCCGCTGCCGATACAGCGCTCAATGTATTTTACGATGTGTTGAAGGTGGGGTACCTTACTGCCAATTTTGGCGGTCCGCACCCCATGAGCACAAGAGAAATTGCCTTTATCGACAATTGGGAGGTTGAGAATTACCGTCGTGCTGTGGCCAAAGGGGCCGGGGCCGCCGGGAGGGTCGAGAACCGGATTGCAATAGTGACCGGAGGTGCGCAGGGGTTTGGTGCCGGCATTGTGGAAGCATTGTTTGCAGAGAGAGCCAATGTCGTGATAGCCGACCTGAACGAGGAGTTAGGCTTTGGGCTCGAAACGGCATTGAATTCTAAAGGGCTGAGGAACAAAGCCCTCTTTGTGAAAACCGATGTTTCGGATCCCGAATCGGTAAAGGTCATGGTCAATGCCACCCTGCTTGCCTTTGGGGGGCTCGATTTATTGGTGAGTAACGCAGGGATTCTCCGCGCCGGGGGGCTCGACGAGATGACTCCCGAAACCTTTGCATTGATGACCCGGGTTAATTATATGGGCTACTTCTTCTGCGCAAAGTATGCTTCGGAACCGATGAAATTACAGGCCCGATACAGTGACAACTACTATACCGATATAATCCAGATTAACTCCAAATCGGGGCTGAAGGGGAGTAACAAGAACTTTGCTTATGCAGGAGGAAAATTTGGCGGAGTGGGCCTGACCCAAAGTTTTGCGCTTGAGCTGATGCCCTTCCGTATTAAGGTGAATGCCATCTGTCCGGGCAATTTCTTTGATGGTCCGCTTTGGTCGGATCCCGAGAAAGGGCTTTTTGTGCAATATTTACGTACCGGTAAGGTGCCCGGAGCCACCACCATCGACGAGGTGAAACGCTTTTATGAGGCCCAAGTGCCTGCCGGCCGGGGATGCCTGCCTTCGGATGTTATGAAAGCTTTGTTGTATATTGTGGAGCAAACGTATGAAACCGGTCAGGCAGTGCCGGTCACCGGAGGCCAGAATATGTTAAACTAATAGCAATACCCTGGAGGAAGCAAGATGAAAACCCAAGCTGTCCGTCTGTACGGAAAAAAAGATCTTCGACTGGAAACATTCAATTTGCCACCCATCACGGAGGGCGAAATACTGGCCAAAGTGGTTTCCGATAGCATTTGCATGTCGAGTTATAAAGCGGCTGAGCAGGGAGCCGATCACAAGCGGGTTCCCGATAATGTGGCCGAAAATCCTGTTATTATCGGCCATGAATTCAGCGGCGAGATTGTTGAGGTGGGTGCCCGGTGGAAAGATCAGTTTCAACCCGGAATGAAGTATACCATTCAGCCGGCACTCAACTACAAAGGTAGCCTCGATGCACCCGGTTACTCTTACAGCTACATAGGTGGCGATGCTACCTATGTGATTATACCGCAAGAGGTGATGGAAATGGGTTGTCTCTTGCCTTTTTCGGGCGATGCCTTTTTTCTGGGTTCGCTTGCCGAGCCTATGTCGTGTGTGATTGGCGCGGTTCATGCCAATTATCACACCCGGGCAGGCAGTTATGTGCACCAGATGGATATTAAAGAGGGGGGCACCCTGGCGGTTCTGGCCGGAGTGGGTCCTATGGGGCTGGGTGCCATCAACTACCTGATTCATCGCGAAAGGCGGCCTGCCAAAATGGTGGTAACCGATATCGACGATGCGCGGCTTGCCAGAGCAGCAGCACTCTACTCACCGCAAGAGGCAGCGAGATACGGTATTGAGCTGCTCTATCTGAATGCCTCCGATGCGCCTCGTGCCGAGGCGGAGATGCGAGCTTTCTCCGGCGGCGAAGGGTTTGACGATCTGTTTGTTTTTGCCCCTGTAAGCCCGGTGGTCGAAATGGCCGATCGGCTCCTGGCTAAAGATGGCTGTCTGAACTTCTTTGCCGGCCCTTCCAATCCCAATTTTTCCGCTTCGCTCAATTTCTACAGGGTTCACTACGACTCTACCCATATTACCGGAACCAGTGGTGGGAATACCGACGATATGATAGAGGCGCTGAAAATGATGTCGGAGGGCACGCTCAATCCCGCTCCTATGGTTACGCATATCGGGGGGCTCGATGCTGTGATTGAGACTACCCTTCATCTGCCCTCTATTCCCGGTGGGAAGAAGTTGATCTATACCCACACCCGTATGCCGTTAATTGCTCTTTCCGATTTGGCCTCGAAAAGAGAGGAGTCGGCTTTCTACCGGCAGCTTGCCGATATTGTTGAGGCCAATAACGGAATCTGGAGTCTGGAGGCCGAACGTTTTCTGTTAGCAAATGCCCCTGTTGTCTGAACTGACTAATTCTTTACGCCTATGACGCTCCTCCTTGTACTGGCAACCGGCCTGGTTTCGTATCTCGCCTTTCAGCGAAGTGAACTCTTCTACCGCCTTATGTTTAATCCCTATCAGGTTCTGCAGCGGCGCGAATGGTACAGATTGCTGAGCCACGGCTTAGTACATGCCGATTGGGTTCATCTGATGGTAAACATGTTTGTGCTTTGGTCTTTCGGGCAGTTTGTGGAGTCTCGGTTCAGAGCCATGGAGGCGTTAGGCCAGATAGGCAGTGCCCGTTTTACCTTCCTTCTTTTTTATGCCTCGGCTCTGATTATCTCCACGCTTCTTACCCTCTACAAGCATCGCGATCACTACCAATATAACGCGGTGGGGGCATCGGGAGCTGTTTCGGCAGTGGTCTTTTGCAGTATCATGTTCGATCCTTCTCAGCTCATCTATCTCTTTGCCATTCTTCCCATTCCCGGATGGCTTTTTGGCTGTTCGTACCTTGCCTATTCCTGGTACATGGGGAAAAAGGAGGGCGATTATATTAACCATGATGCCCACTTTGTGGGGGCTGTATACGGATTACTCTTTCCGCTTTTGCTCAGACCGTCGCTGGCAGGTGAACTCCTCACGCGGTGGTTTTACTAGAAATTATGAAGAGACGCAAAGCACTCTTTTTAGATCGCGATGGCGTGATAAACGTGGAACGGGGTGAATATACCTTCCGGAAGGAGGATTTTCTCTTTACCCCGGGGTTGACACCCTTTCTTACCGTTGCCCGCAGCAAAGGGTACTTGTTAATTATGATTTCGAATCAAGGGGGCATTTCGAGAGGCATCTATACCTTCCGAGATGTGGAGACCCTGCATAGCTGGATGCAGAGGGAGCTCGAAAAAGAGGGTGTGGCACTCGACGATATCTATTATTGTCCGCATCATGATGCGGTGGAGCAGTGTCTCTGCCGGAAACCGCAGCCGTTGATGTTGCTGAAAGCGATGGCCCGGCATGATATCGATCCTGCGCAATCGCTCTTTGTAGGCGACAGTGCGCGCGATGCAGAAGCGGGTCGGCGGGCAGGGGTGAGGGTGTTGAAAATTGTCCCTAACGAAGATTTGTCGCAATACCTTTCGCTTTTGTAAGCGGCAGATGGTTTTTGGCACGGTTTTTCGGGGGGAGTAGTTGTTTTTCCCTATCTTTGCAGATCGACGGAAGTGCCCCGATGATAAGGCGTTACCATCGTGTTGCTTACCTTAAACTCCAATATTCCGAAATCCACTTAACATGATGAGTATGATTTTTCTTCAATCTGTAATGCAGCCCTCGGCTGCCGATTCGCTGAATGCCGCCCTCCAGGCTTCTAAAGATCTGCCATATTGGGATTTGGCGCTTAAGGGCGGGTTTATCATGATTCCCATCTTTCTGCTTTCGGTAGTTGCCGTTTATCTTTTTGTGGAGCGCTATGTGGCCATACAGAAGGCTATGCGGCCCGATAACAACTTTATGGAGAAGATCAGAGATTATATTCACGATGGAAAGATCAAGGCTGCACTCGAGTTGTGCGGCCATACCGATACGCCTGGGGCCCGTATGAGTGAGAAGGGTTTGCAGCGGATTGGTCGGCCTCTTTCCGATATCAATACGGCTATCGAGAATGTGGGTTCTATCGAGATTGCCAAGTTGGAGAAGGGTACTCCGCTTCTGGGTACGGTGGCCGGAGGAGCCCCCATGCTCGGCTTCCTGGGTACCGTAACCGGTATGGTACGCGCCTTCTATGATATGGCGGCTGCCGGCAATACCGTAGATATCCAGATTCTTTCGGCCGGTATCTATGAGGCCATGGTTACCACCGTGGCCGGTTTGATTGTAGGTATTATTGCCTATTTCTGTTTTAATATTATTGTGGCCCGTATCAACGAAGTGGTTCATAAATTGGAAACCACTACCATCGAATTTATGGATTTGTTGAATGAACCTGTGAAATAATAAGCAAGCAGATGGCTATCAGGAAATCAACCAAAATAGACTCTTCACCCTCCATGTCGTCGATGTCGGACCTGGTGTTCTTGCTGTTGATCTTTTTTATGATCACATCTACCATGGTTTCGCCCAACGCATTGAAGCTTACCCTTCCACAGAGCAACAGTCAGACCTCACTAAAACCGGTTACCTCTGTTTCGATTACAGGAGATATTCGTTTCTATGTAGAGACGCGTCAGGTTGCGTTCGACGATCTGGAATATGCCATCCAGCAGAAGGTGGCCGGCTCTACCGATCCCACCGTCTCGCTGCATGTAGACAAATCGGTACCGATGGAGCATGTGGTGAGGGTGATGACCATTTTACAACGCAACCGTTATAAATTGATATTGGCCACCAGTCCGGAACCAAGAATTCGCTAATGAACTTTGACCGAACAGCCGAAGGCAGAAAGAAGGGGGTGATTGCCACGTTACTATTTCATGGCATTGTGCTCCTGCTACTTCTGTTGCTCAAGTTTTCGCTGCCGCTTATGCAGGGTGGGGGCGACGGTATCCTGATTAATTTCGGGAATAGTGCTACCGGTCTGGGCAATGCACCTTTGCGTTCGGAACCCGCCGAGCCGGTGCCCGCACGTCCTTTGCCTGCCGAACAGCAGGCTCAGCCTGAACGGCAGGAGCGGGAGTCTATTCTGACACAAGATATGGAAGAGGCCCCTGCGGTAAAATCGGAACCTAAACCGGTTGTAAAAGAGACCCCGGTTAAGACACCGGTGGTTAATCCGGTGGTTAAACAGCCGGTGGCCGAAACCAAAACCGATCCCAAATCGGTGACCAGCGAACCTGCCACTCAACCCAAACCGGTGGAGCGGACCCCTAACCAACAGGCGCTCTTTCCCGGACGCAAAGTTGACGGAAGTACCAAACAGAGTGTAGGGAGTGACGGGGA
>JBFWIG010000124.1:0-7203 GCA_050256115.1 Bacteroidales bacterium
CAGTGGCCGATCCTGCCTCGAAACTGACCCGTGTGGTGCTTTTTACCGATAGGGCAATGATTCAGAAAGAGGCACAGATAGTAGTGCGGAAAGGGGAGAATCTGATCCGGTTTGCCGGATTACCTGCCTCGTTGGTGGATGGTTCGATACAGGCAGAGATTGTGTCGCGGCAGGATATGTTGATTTCCGGGGTAAAGGTGAGTGAGACGCGGCTGTCAGATATAGAGCCCGCGGCGCTGACGGCCCTTCGGAAGCGTTCGGAGGGGCTCCGGCAGCAGATTGCCACACTGGAGGGTCAGGTGGAAACCATTCGCAGTTCGGCCGATTTTTTGCGGCGGGTTATCCCTTTTGGTACTGCGCAACGGGTTTCGGAGGCCGAAATGGAGGCCCATGCCAAATATCTGGAACGGGTGCTGGGCGAGAATTTCGGCAGGATTGCTACTCTGGAGCAGCAGCAGCGACAACTGCTGGAGGAGAAGCAGCGGGTGGATGCCGAGATGCAGGCGTTACAGCAGCAGAATGCACAGAGTAAAACGCTCGAGATATCCCTGCAATCGCCGACAGATGCCTCCGGAGTGGTGCTCAATTTTTGGTATGTAACCCATCAGGCAGGTTGGAGCCCTCTTTATGAGGCTCGTGCCCGTTATGCCGACTCGAAGGTGGCCCTCAATTTTTTGGCCTCCATCCGGCAGTCGACCGGTGAAGATTGGCCCGAAGCACAAATTGAGATATCTACTGCTCAGCCTTTTATATATGGTTCGGTTCCCGAATTGCGTCCATGGTATATTGATCTCTATACGCCGCGTCCCGTGGCTTTGCGCATGGCTACCGCCGAGAAGAGTCTTATGGCAGTTGCCGACGCCAATGGAGCCATGCAGGAAGAGGCCTTTTTTGGAGGGGCTACTGCTTCCGAAGAGGCCACCTCTTTTCGGTTTCTCCTGCCTCGCAGGGTGACCATACCCTCTGATGGTGAAACCCACAATATCTCACTGGCGTCGTCGGAGAAGGAGGCAGAATTCACCTATTATGCCATACCTAAGCAGGTGCAGACTGCTTTTTTGAAGACCAAACTGCAGAATCCGTTCGATTTTCCGCTGATGACCGGTTCGGTAAATCTCTATCTCGACGGACGCTTATCGGGAAATGCTTTTATTCGTGAAACCGTTGTGGCAGGCGGTGACCTGGAGTTGGCTCTGGGTGCCGACGAAACGGTTAAGATAGAGCGGAAGTTAGAGAAAAAGGATACCGGATATGCCGGATTACTCTCTAAATCGAAGAGTGTTACCTATACCTATCATATTACCCTTACCAACGGAAAATCGAAAGAGGTGAAACTGATTCTGGAAGACCAGTTTCCGGTTTCTCAGAACGAAAAAATTACCGTGGTGCAACTGGCTCCCAAGCCCTCCGAGGCCGAAATCGACGAGAAGGGGAAGGTGATCTGGCGTGTAACGCTGGCTCCGGAGGCTGCCAAGCGGATACCGCTCTCTTTCCGGGTTGAGTATGCGCAAGACCTTTCTGTACAGGGGCTTGAATAGGGTGGTTAAGCCAGAGGCAGGGTAAAGTGGAAGCGACTTCCCTTACCCTCCACGCTCTCTACACCGATTTTCCCTCCCTGTACCTCCACCAGCTCCTTGCATAGGATAAGCCCCAGACCGGTGCCGGTTTCATTGTTAGTCCCCCTGGTCGATATCGACTTATCGGTTTCGAAGAGGGTTTCCAGTTGCTCTTTCGACATCCCAACTCCGGTATCTGTTACAGAAAAGTTGACAAAAGCCCCTTCCATTTGGAAGTCGATGGTAATGACCCCTCCCTTAGAGCTGTATTTTATGGCATTAGTAATCAGATTGCGAAAAATGGTTCCGGTCATATCCCTGTCGCACAAGACGGATGGAGGCTCAGTGTCGAAAAATCGTAGAGAGATACCCTTTTGTAGTGCCATCTCCTCATTTAGGGGTCGGAGTTGGTTAATCAACGCCAACACATTTACCTCTTGAGGCTGCGGTTTTTTTGATCCGGTTTGTATTTTGGCCCACTCCAGCAGATTCTCCAGCAACTTGTAGGTGTTTGCGGCAGTGGTGCTCAGCGTCTGTATCAGGGTGTGCATCTGCTCCCGGCCAAACGTGTCGAGATTTGCGGAGATTACCTCTATCATGCCGGCAATGGTTCCGAGCGGGCCACGCAGGTCATGGGCCACAATCGAGAAGAATTTGTCTTTCGAGGCATTAATCTCCTCCAACTGCCGGTTGTATCGTTGAATCTCGCGGTCTTTGAGGCGTCGTTCGGTTATGTCTTTGATTGCCATAAAGATATGTGGCTCTTCTTGTAACTCTACGGCTCGTGCCGAAACCAGCCCTGTAATGAGCGATCCCTCCTTTTTCCGGAATATAAACTCTTGATTATGGAGGTAGACCCGGTCTCGTAACGCAGCCAACACCTGTTCTCTGTCGGTGAGTTTTGCCCATAACCGGATATCGGCAGAGGTTTTTCCTACTACCTCTTCACGACTATATCCGGTAACATGGGTAAAACCTTCATTCACATTGGCAATCTGGCCATCCTTGAGTCGGGTAATCAACATGGCATCAGGGGCTATCTGGAACAGATTCTCAAATGTATTTCGCACCTCGTCGATTTGCGAAATAAGCCTTTGGTTCAGGATATGAAACACGCCCAGTGCTATTCCGATGTGCGATAGTATATAGCTCAGAACCAGCAATGAATAGATCGAAGAGGTGTCGAACACAGATGTCAATTCGGGATCGGTGGCCACTATCCATGCCCGGCCCAGTTGCGAAAGGGCCGCCAGTATCAGCATAACAATCAGTGTGGCCAGATGCCCTTTATGTCGTTGCGGAAGCAGGGTTGCGGCAGTATTGAGCAGGATGAGGGCTGAGAGCGTGAGAATAAGAATTGAGCGGATATGAAAATTGATGGATATAAAGGTGTAGTAGATAAATCCGGCCAAAAAGAGAAGCGCCGACAGAATCATAAATGGCCGGTTCTCCTTGCGTCCAAGAAATCGGAGGGCGCCACTGTATAGACAGAGAAAACTGGCAATGTAAAAGGTGTTGGTTATAAAGATGGAAACAAATAGCGACGATATCACATCACGGAATAGGACCAGTACAGAGGCAATATTCATGAAGAGGAAACTCAGAATAAGGCATCGGGCTCCCTGGTATTGCTTGTAGAACTTGAATTGAATGGTGAAAAAACCCAGGAACAACAGGTTCACCAGGCAGATTGTGAGTGCGAGCGAACGGAGGTCGAGAATCATGGTTGAATGATGGGGGTTACTCGAGGGCTTGATAAACGGTATTCAGAAATCTCTCCCAGATTTTGGTGTCCGGAATCCGATTGGTATAGAGCAGAACAATTAACCCCTCTTTAGGGTCTATCAGATAGTCGGTGTTAGCCATACCACCCCAGGAGAGCGCGTTGGGATTTACCATCGGGGTGAAGTTCGAGATATCGCCTCGTTCGGGCGTGTCGGGATAAATCTGGAAACCTAAACCAAACCGGAATCCACGGCCTCCGCTATTGGGAAGTGCCAGTTGGTTTTGCGACATCATCTCGATGGTGCGCCGTCCCAGGATACGGTGGCCATTAAAGGTGCCTCCATTCAGAATCATCTGGCAAAAACGGGCATAACCCTCAATGGTTCCGTTTAAGCCGGTTCCTCCCTGGGCGTATTGCCGCTCCTTGCCAAACGGGTCTCTGCCGCTCCACATCTCAACCGGTTGCAGGCCGGACTGACCACCCCGGTACATCGTCACAAACCGGCTCCGCAACGACTCGTCGTAATAGTAGGCCATATCCTCAATGCCGAGAGGGGTAAAGATCTTCTCCTGCAGATACTCCTGAAGTGGGCGCCCTGAGAAGTACTCAACCAGCCAGGCTACGACATCGAGCGAAGGATGGTAGTTCCAGTCGGTACCGGGATCGTAGAGCAGGGGGTTCTGCACCAGCTGTTTTACATATTCGGCATTGGTTGCCACCGCCGATTGCTGTCGCGAGGGGTTGATGCCTGATGAGTGGCTCAGGAGGTGGCGGATGGTTACCGGCGATGCGGCCTTTCGGGTAGAGTCGACAATAACGGGGCCTCTTACCGCAACTCTGTCGGTAAGTTCGGGGATATATTTCGCCTCCGGGTCGTCGAGCTGAAAATTCCCCTCCTCAAAGAGTGTCATCAACGCTGTGGTAACAATGGCCTTTGTTTGCGAATACATCCGGAAGATGTCGGTTGTCTCAAGAGGGATCTGCTTCTCAACATCCTTCCAGCCAAACGCCTTGTGGTGAATCACCTCTCCTTTTCGGGCCACGAAGGTAAGGGCATGAGGCAGGGTTCCTTTTTCGATCTCGGCTTGTAACAGTGAGTCGATAAGCGCCAGCCTGGTGTTGTCTACTCCAATGGCGCTAAACGCAGGATTGTAAGAGAATTGATCGGGGGTCTCTGAAGTGCGGCAACAGGCAAACAGAAAGGAGAGAGAAAGCAGCAGAAGAAGAGTTCTCATAAGCGGTGATTATAAACGTGACAGATACGATATCGAGATGTCATAGGTATGCGAGAGCAAATCGTATCTTAAAGATATACGCTTTTTTCTGAAGTTGTAGTTATTTTGTATAATCTGTGCAGCGGAAACCGATTGGGATACATCTTACGGCTGAACCTAAACTACGCTTTCCATGAATGCAAAAGTACTGTTGCCTCTCTTATTTATTTCGGTGATCTCTCTATCCTGTAAAAAAGAGCATTCGCATAAGGATACGCCCGACACCCGGAGCAGGGTTGAGGTCATTAACAGTCTCGATGCCTATAATCGTGCAGTGCAAGATCGCTCGGCAAGTACCAGCGATCCTTTTGCGCTCGATACCCTCTTTATAGCCGATGACTCCCTGAAGATTACCGTTTCGTATCCGGGAGGATGCGCCAGGCACTCTTTCGATGTGGTTTGGAATGAGTTGATATCCAGTACGAATCCTCCTGTGCTGAATTTGGTGATTCTTCACGACGCACACAACGATCACTGCGAGGCGATGATTACCACCACCCTTTCGGTGGCACTCTCTGAACTTAACGGAATTCCCCTTCCTGAGGGTCTCTCCATACAATTAGCCAATGGCTACACTCCTGTTGATTCGTTGATTTGGGTGAGCGAACCCAATGAGGTACTCTTTACCGAAAGCGACCAATGCAATACCCTGGTCACGGCCGAAAATGTCTTGTGTGGTTCAGGGCTGTACGGTAATCTCTGGTTTGCGCTCGAAAGCTCATTGCACAACACCCCTCCGGGTGGTTTTCATGCCTACCTCCGTCCGGTAGCTATTGATGCATCACTCTCTTCATTCCGCCCCGTAGCCGGGAGAAAGTACCGCATAGGTGCCAGGAAAACTGCCGAGGCTCCAGATTCTGACGGTGTCATTTGCCTGGCATGGCCGGGACCTTCCGAGACGGTAGTGATTACGTGTATAGAGGAGGTGGAGTAATGCGCTTCGCGCAAGAATCCTCCCTTTCTCCTCCTTTATTCCTCCCCTTTCGATCCCCCTTCTCTGCATAGGATTCCTACTTTTGTTACACGAATCGTTCACAAAAACGAAAACGTGTTTGAAAGCAATAGTTACCTTTGCGGCGTTGGGGCTTTTGCCGTTCGCCGGCCCCTTTCCCTCGAATTTTCGTGCGTCAGTGCAGCACCAGCGTACCAGAGCACCGCGCGAAGCGCATCACCAGAGCACTTGAAGCGCGTAAGCGCTTCGATTCACCAGCGCGCTTGCGCGTACTAACTCATTCACCATTCACCATTCACCATTCACCATTCACCATTCACCATTCACCATTCACCATTCACCATTCATTATGAAGTACCTCAGTATTGTTGTTGCGTTATTTTTTTCTTCTTGTTTGTCGGCTCAGAGCGGTGCCGTTAGTTTCGAAAAAGAGTGGGTTAGTGGCGAAGAACGTCGTTTTCTGCTCTCTCTTCATGCGGTGGTTACCGGAAAGAATGGGGTCGAGATGGACTCAACGCTCAGGGAGTCGTTAGCTATCAAGGTGTTGGATGCAAGTGCTGATTCGTTAACTGTGCAAATTTTGCGTGAGAATCAGGTGGCAACCGGGTTGGCTGTTTTGCAGGGCGATTTGTCGTCCGATTGGGACGGGCTTCGGAAGATCGCTTTCGATGTTCGCCTTTGTAAGAGATCGGGTGAGGTAAAACTATTGCATCCGGAACGGGCCGATTCTTTGATAGAACGATCTATTGTTTTGGCCAGAGAGTTGCTGGCCGATGATCATCGGGCGGAGGCTTTGGCCTTTTTACAGGAGCTCTCTAAACAAAAGAGCGGGTCCGAAAGTATGACTAAGGAGGCCGACGAGCTTCTCGGTACGCTTCGGTTGGTGTTGTACCAATCGTTTACTGTGGGCGATACGGTTACTGTAAGTAAGGTTCAGTCGAATCCCCTCAATCTTCCCGGATTTCCCGAGTTGAATCGCAAAATGTATTTAATCAGGCAGGGTAAGAGGAATCAACCTTCGGAGGTGATGGCTACCGTTCAGTTTGATAAGGCTCTTTTTGCTAAGATGCTTGCGGGGTTAGGCCAACAGACTTCCACCCTTATGGAGGGTCTTACCGGAATGGTAGAAGGGGCTGATGCATCGGGCGCGGCTGGTTCTGACCGGGGGGATGTAAGTGCAAAATCTATGGTCGGGGAGCTGAATACAATGCTTCTCTCTCTGTTGGAGTCGTCGGGACTCTCCTTTTCCGAAACCATCCGGATTCGTCAGGCAGAGGATGACGCCTGGCCTGCTGAGGTCGATAAATCGACTGTTATCGATCTGCCGGGGATGTCGCAATCGATCTCTATGCAGGTACAGATTCGCCCGGAATAGAAATACCTAAAGAAATCGGTGTTTTTGGGTAAAAATTCCCCGCTTTTTTGCTTGCGCATTGGGGAATCAATCTGGCTTTTTATAAATTTGTGCAATCGATTGCCAAAAAACTCGTACAAATATGTCAAAAAACTGCTCTCTGTTCTGTATGTTATTTACGATCCTGCTCTTTTCGGGTTCCTCTTTGTTTGCCTCCGGGCGAATTACTGCCCGCGATCTGCCCTCGAAAGATGCGGTTCTGGCCAAGATGAATGTAGCCAATACCTATTTTATGCTGAAGTGGCCCGATACCGGGAAGAGTATTGTAACTAACCGCGAGC
>JBFWIG010000125.1:0-7145 GCA_050256115.1 Bacteroidales bacterium
CAGAAAGGATGGATGGTGAGGATATTTTACGCGATTTTGACGACAGAGTGGCAGCAAGCATCCGTCTTCCGGAAGCCCTCAACAGAAAGATACTCTGCCCTTTCCAATATTTTGGGATTACCGATAGTGTTGACCTTTCGAATGTGCGCTGGGAAAAAGGGAGGTATGTTGCAAGTGAGTTAAGTAATCTCTATACGGTGAACGACCATCGGGTTGGGGATGTCATCAGCAATTTACACAAATATACGCGAGATGTATATGAGGTTAGGGCGCTCGGTTTTTGTGTTACCATAGAGCATGCTAACTATATGGCCGAGAAGTTTGTTTTGGCCGGATTAAAAGCCGCTGCATTAACCAGCGAAAATACACACCATAGAGATCTATTGAGGCGGCAGTTGAAGCACAAACAAATCAACTACTTGTTTGTAGTTGATATCTTCAATGAGGGTGTTGATATCCCGGAGATTGATACTGTATTGTTTCTGAGGCCCACTGAGAGTTTAACCATCTTTCTGCAACAATTAGGCAGGGGGCTTCGGTTGGCCGATAATAAGGATTGCCTGATGGTGTTAGATTTTGTAGGTAACTCCAGGCCTGAGTATGATTTTGTTGGGAAATTCAGGGCACTTATCGGGAAATCGGCCACTTCGGTATACAAAGAGATTGAAGAGAATTTTCCCCATCTTCCTTTGGGGTGTTCCATTGTATTGGAAAAGCGGGCAAAGGAGTTTATTTTGGATAATATCAGACAGGCAATTTCCCTGAATCGCAATCAATTGCTTCGACAGATACGAAATTTTGAATCTCACTCTTCTCTCCCTCTTACGCTTAAAAATTTCATCGAAGTCAATCACATTCCGTTGCAGTACATTTACCGTAGTGGGGGATGGATGCGATTGTGTCAGATGGCGGGCAAACGGGAAGAGTTTACAGCAACGCATGAGAAAGCCATTATTAGTGCCATACATAAGAAGTGGCTTTCCACGCAATCGATTTCGTATTTCCGTTTCATCCTGCATGTAGCAAAGCAGAATTTTCAGATATGCATTGCCCAATGCAATGAACAGGAGAGAGCGATGCTCCTGATGTTGCATTACGATATTTGGCAAAAGGCGGCTCTTTTTGACTCTTTGGAAATCAGCATTCAAGAAATAGGTCGGCACCCTGTATTGGTCAAGGAGATCATTGAGCTACTAGAAATCCTTATCGACAGGGTTGCCTTTTGCGAAAGCGATATCATCTTGCCCTTTGAGCAACCGCTTAAATTGCACGCCCGATATACGCGTGATCAAATTCTCACGGCCTTTGGTTTCAATAGTTTTGAAAGGCGGGTTCTGAATCAATCAGGGGTGGCCCTTAATGAAGCGCTTAATGTAGAACTGTTGTTTATTGATTTAGTGAAAAACGAGAAGGACTTTTCGCCCACCACCTTGTATAATGATTACGCAATCAGCGATAGTTTATTTCACTGGCAATCGCAAAATCAAACCCGAAGCGATAGGGGCAAGGGCCTTGAATACATTCATCATAGAAAGCTTGGCAGACGAATTCTCTTATTTGTACGTGAACAGGCAAAGGATGAGTTCAAGAATACAATTGGCTATGTGTTTGTAGGAGAAGGCACTCTCGTTGAATACTCCGGCTCAAAGCCCATGAACATAACATGGCAACTATCCGTTCCATTGCCTCCTTATTTGTGGAAAGCATCAGCAAAAATGGCTGTCGGTTAGTAGTATGCGTCGTGAGAAACTTGCCAAAGGGACTCATTCCATTTTTGGCTTTTAACTTTTTTCACAATGCAATTCCTGAAAAATGCACAATAGAATTCCTGAAAAATGCACAATAGAATTCCTGAAAAATGCGCTGTCAGCCATTTGCTGGTAATCCTAAAAGAGTTGTTCCATATACCTTGCGGTCGGCAACCAAAGATGCTATGATTGTACCCTCACTAGCACCTAATAGAGCAATTTTTGATTGCCCGAAGCGTTTATCTTTTCGCAACATAGAAATAATAGCTTCAATATCCATAGCCTCGGTCGATGGCAGGTATTTGGCATATTTGGCAGAGTCGACAACATCAAAATAGGGCGGTTGGTCGCCCATTTCCACTCCACGTCGGTTGTAGGTAAAAAATCCGATGCCCCTTTTTGTGAATTCGGTTGCAAAGAGATCATAGTAATTGAATTCCAGATTTCCGATTCCCGATTTTTCGTTTGTTCAAATAGGTATTTGGCCCGGTTCCGGGTGCAAATATTACTATTAGTGGAACCTTACTGCTACCGGTTGGCAGATCAAGTTTGCCGGAGATACTTTCGCCATCGGATAGCTGAACCTTAATAATTTCAGAACTATAGACATAAATGCTGAAAAAAGAAACAATTAAGGTAATCGCGATTTTTTTTCATTCCGGTTTATTTTAAAGAGCTTCGGATTTGGCCTTCTAATATGAGTCGAGAAAGAAATGGAGGTAATCAGCACTCGTTTTGTGAGTGTCAATTCTGAACGAACCCGCCTCAGCGAAAAATGGCATACGTGCATGGCCGAATGGTTACGATAGCACGGCAATCGCTGGCGATAGGTTTGGAAAATGGGGGCCTCTGTGTTCAGGGAAAGACATTGAACTCGCGTGCCTTAACTCTAACAACTTTGCCATTTCTTGAAATCACAAGGTCTGCATCCTCCTTTTGCTTTGTAGCCAACAAACGACTAAATGCCAAATTAAGTCCTTGAACTATTTTAGCTCGCAAATCTTTTACATTATCCTTTGTCATTTTTTACGATTTGATTGTAAATGATTTGATTATGAATCTCAATATTTTCAGTCTTAAATCCTTCTGCAATAATCTGAAATGGTGGTTCTGAATTATCAATCATCATCCAATAATCACAAATTGGCAAATACAATTTCGACAAGTTATTAATGCCTGCATCGTATCTACGGAGAATAACCTCTTCCGGGATATTGTGCCCGCCAGAAATCACGCGAGTTTTAACTCGTTCAATCGCAAGTTCAGGCGAATTAAGCCAAAAATATACTAACGTAACAAAGTATCCTTTCGATTGAGCTTCCTTAATGAACTGAACATACGATTTAGTTGCTAAAGTTGTTTCAAATGCAAAGTCGACATTGTGATTTATCAAATCCCTAATCCGCGACAACATTATCCGACCTGACTCAATTGCTACTTTCTCAGGTTGAAAAGGCGATAATCCCTTAGCTATTTCGTCAGCATTTACAAACTCCTTACAATCCAGCATATCAGGCAAAACAGAATACGAAGCAGTTGTCTTTCCTGCCCCATTACACCCTGATATTACATAAAGATTCGACATCCCCTTTTTTTATCCAAAGATAGTCGTATGTCTTTGGTATCAAAAACAAACGTAAAGATTAGCGGCAAAACTTTTATACGGGGTTCAGCGAATATTTACCTCCCACTCGTTGTCTGTAGGCTGTTGCTGGGCAAAAAAAAGAGGGTATCTCGTGCGAGACACCCTCTTTTGCGATGGGCCCGGCTGCTTCGGGGCAGCCGGGTATGGGTATTAATCTCTTCTGCGGTTGTAGCCGCCACGATCGCCACGGTCGCCGCCACGACGGTCGCCTCCGCGGTCGCCACGGTCACGGTCGTTACGGTCGCCACGGGGACGATCGGAGTGTTCGCGCTCAGGACGCTCAACGTAGCCTTCGGGTTTGGGCAGCAGCACTTTGCGGGAGAGTTTCATTTTGTTGGTTTTGGGGTCTACGTCGAGGAGTTTTACCTCAACTTCGTCGCCCTCTTTCAGGATGCCGTCGAGGTTCTCTAAACGGGCCCAGTCTACTTCCGAGATGTGCAGTAAACCCTCTTTTCCGGGCAGTACTTCGATAAAGGCACCAAAGGCCACAATCGATTTTACTTTGCCTTTGTAGATGGTACCAATCTCTGGAATGGCAATAATGGCGTTGATACGAGCCAAAGCGGCATCGATCGAGGCTTTGTTGTCGGAAAAGATATCTACAATACCCTGGTTGTCTACCTCTTCAATGGCAATGGTAGCGCCGGTGGTCTTCTGGATATCCTGAATCACCTTGCCTCCGGTTCCGATAATGGCACCAATCTGATCCTTGGGAACCTTTATCTGGACAATGCGGGGGGTGTGAGGTTTCATTTCGGCACGGGGAGCCTCGATGGTCTCGGCCAGTTTGTCGAGAATGTGGAAGCGTCCGGCTTTGGCCTGGGCCAATGCTTTTGCAAGCACCTCGTACGAAAGACCGTCTACCTTGATGTCCATCTGGGTGGCGGTGATGCCGTCGCGGGTTCCGCACACTTTAAAGTCCATGTCGCCCAGGTGATCTTCGTCGCCCAGGATATCGGATAGAATGGCAAATTTGCCGGTTTTTGCATCGGAGATAAGCCCCATGGCAATACCCGAAACCGGTTTCTTAATCTTGATGCCGGCATCCATCAGGGCCAGCGTACCGGCACAAACAGTAGCCATAGAGGAGGAACCGTTCGATTCCAGAATGTCCGAAACTACGCGGATGGCGTAAGGACACTCCGATTCATCGGGGAGCATCGATTTCAGGGCTCTGTGAGCCAAGTTACCATGCCC
Organism: Bacteroidales bacterium; assembly: GCA_050256115.1. Lineage (GTDB taxonomy): Bacteria > Bacteroidota > Bacteroidia > Bacteroidales > UBA4181 > JAQVSH01. Next base: position 4,591 of record JBFWIG010000125.1, read on the forward strand.
GATCTCTCTGCGCGAAACGCCGCGTGCGGCTTTGGCTTCGCCGGTAGAGAAGGCGGGAAAGTTATAATGGAGTGTGAACTTTTCGGAACCCTGCACCAATACATCGTCTACCATCTTTTCGTCGAGTTTGGTACCCAACGTAACGGTGGTGAGCGATTGGGTTTCGCCACGGGTAAAGATGGCCGAACCATGAGCAGCGGGCAGGTAGTCTATCTCGCTCCAGATGGGACGAATTTGGGTGGTGGTACGGCCGTCGAGACGAATCCCTTCGTTGAGGATCATATCACGCATTGCCTTCTTCTCAACGTCGTGATAGTATTTGTCTACCAGCTTCTTAGCTGCATCGCGTTCCTCTTCGGAAAGGCTCTCCAGGAAGGCACTCTTTACAGCGTCGAAGGCATCAGAACGTTCATGTTTGGGAAGACGACTTTTGGCCACTTCGTAGGTTTTGTTGTAGGTGGCCTCGAAAACCTGCTGACGAAGGGTTTCGTTGTTGTTCTCGTGACAGTAGCTCCGTTTTACGGTTTTACCGCACAACTCCATCAACTCCATCTGAGCCTTGCAATGTTTCTTAATCTCGGTATGAGCCAGCTGAAGGGCCTCGAGAAGATCATCTTCCGACGCCTCGCGCATTTCGCCCTCAACCATCATGATGTTGTCGTAGGTGGCAGCCACCATGATGTCGATATCGGCATACATATTCTCTTCGTAAGTGGGATCAACCACAAACTGTCCGTCGATGCGCGATACCCGAACCTCCGAGATGGGGCCGTTAAAGGGAATATCCGATACAGCCAGAGCGGCCGAAGCAGCAAGACCTGCCAGCGCATCGGGCATGATGTTGGGATCGGCCGAAAAAAGCATTACAGTAACATAGGTCTCGGCATGATAATCGTCGGGGAATAGAGGACGCAATGCCCTATCGATAAGACGCGATACCAGGATTTCGTAATCGGATGCCCTTCCCTCACGTTTCAGGAAACCACCGGGGAAACGGCCGGCCGAGGCATATTTTTCTTTGTACTCTACCGTAAGCGGCATGAAATCGACATCTTCCTTGGCTTCTTTGGCAGAAACGACTGTTGCCAAAAGCATGGTTTTACCCTGTTTCAGCATTACAGAACCATCGGCCTGTTTTGCCAGTTTTCCGGTCTCCAAGGTGATGGAGCGGTTGCCGGGCAACTCAATCGTTTTTTGAAAGGCTTGATACATAAATCGTTAGTATTGATAATTATAGTTTGGAAAACTTCAGTTCCGGAAATGAAAAAAAAAGGCAACTCAAGAATTGCCTTTTTTTTAAGGGGGTTGCTTCTGCCTTATTTACGCAGATTCAATGATTTAAGCAAAGCACGATATTTTTCGATGTCTCTCTCTTTGAGATAGTCGAGCAGACGACGTCTTTTTCCTACCAGTTTGAGCAGGGAGAGTTGTGTGCTATGATCTTTCTTGTTGATTTTCAGGTGTTCTGTCAGATGGAGAATACGGGCTGTGTACAGGGCAACCTGCGATTCGGACGAGCCTGTATCTGTGGCACTTTTGCCGTAGGAGGTAAAGATCTCTACCTTTTGTTCTGATGTTAAGTGCATTGCAACTATGATTTGGTTTCGGTTATTCGAGGCTTTTTAAGACCCGCAAAAGTATCTATTTTTTTGTAACAAGCAATGTTTCTTGATCGAAATTAATCATAAAAACTCCAGGAGAGACCAATCTTGAACATCGCTTCATGCTCCGGATAGTGGTAGGCGGTATAATAGGCCCTTTTTTTAGTACCAGGCATCCTGAGGGCATTGGCGTGTTCGTACTGCACAAAAAAGCGGACTCTTTTCAGCTTGGCATTCAGGAAGAGGTCTACAAACGGATAGTCGCCAATCTCGGAGAGAGGGCGCCCCAGATCGGGACGGTGGTTTTGCAGGTGGAATACCCCCAGAGCCGGTTGATATTGGTAGGCCTGAAATTTGGTGAAGTAGTTGAGCTCGTACCCCAACTGAATTTGTAACACATTTTTTACCAGCATAAAATCGAAGAAGCTAGACTGGTATCCGGCAAAGGCAGGAAGTGGGAGTACCTCCTTGTGCCCCGAATGTTGCCAGGTGCCCTTAAATAGGAATCCGAATTTACCCACGGTGAAGCCTTTTTCGGCCGAAACCGATAGCACTTGAAATCCTTTGGCGGTTTGCGCCGGTAAGGCCAGTGAATCGAAATAGGCGTAGTCGTTGAGTTGCCAGAGGTCGACAGAGGCCTTAAGTTGGCGGGATGGCTGACTATACTGCCCGAAGAGGGAGAGCTCTTTAGAGGTAGAAAAGTCGTTGTCCCACCGGAAGAAATTAGAGTTATACCCATTCATAAAGTAGGAGGGCTTCCGGTTTATGAAGCTGGTGCCAAAATGGAGGGTGGCTTTGCCTTTCTCAGGATAAAAGTGCTTGTAAAAGAGGGCATTCAACTCCATATTACCACTTTTGTACCCGGTGAGAAAAATCTCTCCGTTAAGGTCGAAATTGAACTGCTTTCCGGAGCTGTTGTAGAAACTCCCGGCCACTCCTATGTTGGTATAATTC
>JBFWIG010000126.1:0-7120 GCA_050256115.1 Bacteroidales bacterium
TCTACCGCACGTTTAATGGCCCGTTCCACGTTTTCTTTGGGCATATTCTCCGATTTCGCATTTTGTACAAGTGCGCGTAAACGGGGGTTGGTAGTGGGGTCGGCACCGCCCGATTTGGCAGCCATTGTAATCTCTTTGCCTAATCGTGTAAATACGCGGGCCATATTGCCCCAGCGCTTCATTTTTCTTGCTTTACGATATTCAAATGCTCTTCCCATGCCATGCGTTTTTTTGGTGTTCGGCTTTCGATTTGTTGCTTCTGAAAGGGGTGCCAAAATTGCTCATTTCGCAGCAAAACTCCAAAATTTTGTGGAAGAAACTGTTGATTCTCCGATGGGTTGTACAAGGGTTGAGGAGCGGCTGCCGAATGGGAGCGAAACAGTTACACGCCTGTTGAGAATTATGCCCCGTCGGAAGTACAATAGAGCTGTGGCGGATAGGCAACAGCAGTGAGAATCAATCCGGAGGCCGGAACCGATAATCCGGCAGCAGAGCGGTTTCCTGCCTTCAGGATGGCATCGAGATCGGAAAGTGCAAACTTTCCGCGCCCCATCTCCCAAAGGGTTCCCACAATGGCCCTTACCATATTTCGCAGAAAGCGATCGGCTTTTATGGTAAAGATCCACTCTTCAGGACGGAACTCCCAGTTGGCCTCTTCTATGTTACAGATAAAGGTTTTTACATCGGTGTGAACCTTGCTGAAACTTCTGAAGTCGTTGTAATGCAGTAATCTTTCAGCGCCCTGCTGCATGATCTCCGGATTGAGCGGTGCCGTATATAGCCATGTGGTCTCGGTACGGAAGGGATCCTTTTTTCGCAGAATATGGTATTGGTAGGTTCGCGACAGGGCATCGAACCGGGCGTGGGCATCCGGGCGTACCCGGTGGATGGCATAGATGGATACATCGGGGGGTAGCATCCGATTCAGTGTGTGCATCAATAGGCCGCTTTCTATAAAAGCGCTTTTCTCCGAATCGAAATGGGTGGTAAACGAGGAGGCATGAACGCCGGCATCGGTTCGGCCTGCACCGGTAATTTTCAGTCCGGGTTCTAAGAGTTTGGAAAGTTGGTTTTCGAGCAGCTCCTGCACGGTGTTTGCATTTGGCTGACATTGCCAGCCGTGGAAACGGGTGCCATTGTAGGCCAACTCCATAAAGTAGCGGGGCATGCTCGATTAGTCTGATAAATAATGACAAAAGTAGTGAAAATAGGCCTTTAGCTGTGTATGCTGCCCGATATTTCCTAATTTTGTGGCTTAAAGCCCATTCATAACGCTATGCCTTTAGACTTAGATAATATAGATCTGCAAAAGTTTTTGGTGGTAGGCGATCGCCTGCTTATTAAACCCCGCACCTGTAACGACCGGACCAAGGGCGGGTTGTTGTTGCCGCCCTCCGTGCAGGAGAAGGAGACTATCCAGAGTGGATATGTGATCAAAGCCGGCCCCGGCTACCCGATTCCGGCCATGGGCGATGAAGATGATTTGTGGAGAGGAAAATCGGAGACCGTTCGTTATGTGCCACTACAGGCCCATGAAGGGGATTTGGCCGTATATCTGCAAAATGGATCGTACGAGATTGAGTATAATCAGGAAAAATATGTCATTGTGCCGCAATCGGCTGTTTTGTTGTTGATTCGCGACGAAACTCTTTTTGCATGAGTAATCTTACCAGCGCCTCCTCTTTCGAGATGGTGGCAAAAACCTTCAGAGGGTTGGAGCCTGTTTTGGCCTCGGAGTTGGAACGTCTCGGGGCTCGGGATGTGAAGTGTCTTAACCGGGCGGTTTCGTTTGCCGGTAATCTGGCGATGCTCTACAAAGCCAACCTTTGGTTGCGGACAGCTTTGCGTATCCTGCGTCCTTTATCTACCTTCCGTTGCCGAAACGAGGTAGAGCTTTACAGCGGCATCATGGCGGTGAAGTGGGATCGATATTTCTCGGTTGATGACACCCTGGCTATTGATACGGTTGTAAAATCAGACCATTTTCCTCACTCCCTCTACGCCGGGCTTAAGGCAAAAGATGCCATTGTAGATCAGTTTAGAAATAGCTATGGCAAACGTCCCTCGGTCGATACACAGAATCCTACGGTTCAGATTCATATCCATTTAATGGATAGTCAGTGTACCGTTCTGCTCGATTCGTCGGGGGAGTCGATGCATCGGCGGGGATACCGAAAACATACCAATATTGCACCGTTAAATGAGGTGTTGGCTGCCGGCATGCTCCTTTTGGCGGGATGGGACGGTCAGTCTGATTTTGTAGATCCCATGTGCGGATCGGGAACCCTTCCCATTGAGGCGGCACTGATTGCCTATAATATTCCTCCGGGGATTTTCAGGGGCTCTTTTGCTTTCGAAAAATGGAAGGATTTCGACAAAGAACTCTTCGAAACCATCTATAACGATGATAGTTCGCAACGTGATTTTTCCCATAAGATTTATGGCTCTGATCTCTCCGCCACATCGGTGAAGATTGCCATGGAAAATGCCAAAATGGCTGCCATGCATCAGAAGATTATCTTTTCAGAAACGCCTTTCGAGGCGTTGAAGGCTCCTGCCGAGAAGGGGTTACTGGTTACCAATCCTCCCTATGGTGAGCGGATGACCAAATTCGATATGGGCGCTTTTTATAAGGTGATTGGCGATACGTTTAAACACGGTTGGAAGGGATGGGATGCTTGGTTAATTAGCAGCAACTTAGAGGCACTTAAGAGTGTGGGACTGCGCCCTGCCGATAAATTTACGCTGTTTAACGGCGCTTTGGAGTGCCGTTTTAGTCGTTATCCGTTATTTTCCGGTACCGTTAAGGAGTATAAGAGCCGGGAGAATCCGAATCCGACGCTGAAGCCGAAGCCGAAGCCGGGCTCTCGTCCAAAGGATAGATTTCGCGGGTAATGGTTCGGACCTTTCCATCGGTAAGATAGAGCATAATCTCTTTACCCGGCGAGAGTTGCTGTACGCTATGAATCGGGAATCCGTTTTCGGTTATCCGTGCGTATCCCCGCGACAAAATCAGAGCCGGATCGACTTTCTGATTACGAATCTCCACATGGTTCAGTCGCTGTTTTTCGTGCTGAAACCGGGTTTGCAGCCCTTTTTTGGCAAAGGCCGGGATCATAGTGAGATGCCCTTGTTCTTTTTCTAGGCAGGATGTTGCCGCACGCGAAAGGCGATATCTGCACATACGGAGCGTTTCGCCAGATTGGGCAACTATCCGTGTCGATACTGTTTTACTCCGGAAAAGCAGGTTGTTCAGCTGCTTTAACTTGTTAGAGAGTGCATTTTGGGTTGTTCGCGATGCCTCAATCCGCAGCAGGTTTTGCGCCTTTTTTTGTTGATCGAAGAGATTTCGGGTAAGTGTCTCCAATCGTCGGGCGAGAAATTCGGTTTGATCGAAAGCCTCCTGTGCCTGGTCGAGCAGAAAGCTCGCAACCGCAGTGGGGGTTTTGAATGCACGCCAGGCAACCCGGTCGGCCACCGATTCATCGCGATCGTGACCTATGCCGGTTAGGACGGGGAGAGGAAATTGGGCAATATGAAATGCCAGATCGCGGTTGTCGAAACAGTGAAGATCGGCCTTGGCACCCCCTCCCCGGAGGATAGCGACTACATCGAAACAGGATTCGTAACGATAGATGACCTCTAATGCCTCCAGTATGGAGGCTTCGGCACCCACTCCCTGCATAACAGAGGGGAAGAGACGGGTGTAAAAGACCAGCCCCGAGGGGTTATCGTGCAGATGACGCATAAAATCGCCATAACCTGCTGCAGTATCGGACGATATAATGGCCACTCGCTGAGTGGGGTAGGGAAGTTCCAGTTCGCGGTTCATATCCAGAACCCCTGCCTCCTCCAGCGCCTTCAATGTGGCACGGCGTTGGAGAGCCATTTGCCCTACCGTATAGGTGGGATTCAGATCTCGAACATTCAGACTAAACCCATATGCCTCATGAAATTCGGCGGTAACCTCTATCATGAGGTTGATGCCGGCCTCCCATCGCTGACCGGTGGTGGTTTCGAACCAGGGCTTCAATTTCCTGAAGGTATTGGCCCAAACGGTGGCTTTAGCCCGGGCCAGAATCTGTTCCGACTTCGGGTCTTTCTGTACCAACTCCATGTAACAATGACCGCTATAATTCACACTCATCTCGCCTACCTCAGCCACAATCCACACCCCTCGCGGAAAGAGTTTACGCACTCCCTCGCGGATACGGCTGTTAAGTTCAAGAAGAGATACGGGTTCGGTTGTCATGGAATCGGTAAAGCCGGTTCGTGTGGTGCGAAAGTAGGAAAAAACAGGTAATTTCTTTTCTTTTGCCTACTTTTACTCCCCCCGTAATGGCGCTTTGTTATGGGTATTGTTCGGTGTAAAACGAGTTATTGCCCAAGTCTGTAGTTGGATGGAAAATACTTTGTTGGTTATTGCAGGGCCCACTGCTTCGGGCAAGACAAGCCTGGCTGTTTCGCTTGCAAAGCATTTCGGAACCGAGATTGTATCGGCCGATTCGCGGCAGATGTATCGTGAGATGTCTATTGGAACAGCAGTTCCCACCCCCCACGAGCAACGCTCGGTTCCGCACCATTTTGTACAGCACCTCTCCATTCATCACTATTACAATGTGAGTATGTACGAGCAGGCTGTGATGCAACTGTTGCCCTCATTGTTTGCAAAGAACCCGTTGGTTATCATGGTAGGAGGTTCGGGCCTTTACCTTGATGCCGTTTGCCGGGGTATCGACAATCTGCCTGTTGTTGATATGGCGTTGCGACGGGAATTGCAAGCCAAACTCCGCGAACAGGGCATAGAATGGCTGCGTAGTCAGCTCCGCCTTCTCGATCCGGTTCATTACGAAAGGGTCGATTTGCGTAACCCCCAGCGCATGCTTAAAGCTGTGGAGGTATGCCTGCAAACCGGACTACCCTACTCCTCTTTTCTCACGGCTCCCAGTTGTCGACGCGATTTTCGTATTGCCAGGCTGGGACTCACGCTGCCCAGGGATGTGTTGAATAGTCGAATTAATCTGCGAGTGGATGAGATGGTGGCAGCAGGACTTGTGGAGGAGGCGGAATCACTGTATGAGTTCCGCCATCTGAATGCCCTCAAGACGGTAGGATATCGTGAGATTTTCGAACTTATTGAGCATCGGTGTACCCTTCCCGAAGCTATCGAGCAGATTAAACTGCATACCCGAAAATATGCCAAGCGGCAAATGACCTGGTTTCAACGTGAATCTGCCATTTGTTGGTTTCAGCCATCGCAAAGAGCGGAAATTGAAAGCGCTGTCGAGCTGCTTTTTTCGCCCTTACAGAGGAGCCCCCTCCTCTCTGAACTTTCAAAACAGGAGTTGTAGTTATGAAATATCTGATCCGTTTTCTGCTCGGCGTTGTTCCCCGCAAGTATCTGCAGCGCTTCAGTCATTGGGGTACCCGCATTCTATCGCTGTTTTACAGGGGAAACGCTGTGCAGTGCCCCGTTTGTGGCCACCGTTACCGTAAGTTTCTGCCCTACGGGTACGTAAAACCTCGCGAAAATGCCCTTTGTCCCCATTGTCTGGCGCTCGAACGGCATCGTTTAATGTATATCTGGCTTAAGGAGAAGACCAATTTTTTCGAGGGTTCGCACCGGATTTTGCACATCGCGCCTGAGTACTGTTTCCTCGATAGGTTCGAGGCCCGTTTTGGCAATGCCTATGTTACTGCCGATCTGGAGTCGCCCCTGGCCAAGGTACACCTCGATGTGCAGAAGATGCCTTTCGAAAACGACCATTTCGATGTGGTAATTTGTAATCATATTCTGGAGCATGTGGAGGATGATGCACTGGCGCTTCGCGAAATTTTCCGTGTTCTTAAGCCGGGCGGATGGGGGCTGATCCTTTCGCCGATCAATCCCGATAGGGAGGTTACCTATGAGAATAGCACTATTGTAACCCCACGCGAGAGGGAGATACACTTTAAACAAAAAGACCATGTTCGGGATTACGGGCTAGACTATCCAAAACGGCTGGAGATGGCAGGTTTTTTGGTTACCCCCGACCGTTTTGCCCACTCTCTCCCTTCTCACAGGGTAAAACTGCATGCGCTGCCGCTCGATGAGGTGATGTACAGAGTCGATAAACCCTGCCTATGAATTTTTCGTTGATTATTCCGGTCTATAACCGGCCCGATGAGGTGGCCGAGTTGCTGGAGAGTCTTCTTCGTCAGCAACAGTTGCCTTATGAGATAATCCTGGTTGAAGACGGCTCAACTCTGCCATGCAACCATCTCTTGCCGACCTTTGATGGAAAACTTCCGGTAAAATATTATGTAAAGGAGAATAGCGGACCCGGCTTAAGTCGCAACTACGGAGCAGGGGTTGCCACCGGAAACTACCTTATCTTTCTGGATTCCGACTGTATTTTGCCTCCGCAATATGTTGCCTCGGTCGAAGCCTATTTGCAGAATCATCCGGTCGATGCTTTTGGCGGTCCCGATTGCGCTGATGCCTCTTTTACTCCGGTACAGAAGGCTATTAACCAGGCAATGACCTCCTTTTTTACCACCGGAGGAATTCGGGGGGGACGGCGCTCTATGGAGAAGTTTCATCCCCGCAGTTTTAATATGGGTATTTCGCGGCAAGCCTTCGAAACCATAGGCGGTTTCTCTTCGCTCCGCTTTGGTGAGGATATCGATCTGAGTTTGCGGCTTTTCTCCGCAGGATGCAAGGTTGCGCTTATTCCTGAGGCCTATGTTTTTCACAAAAGACGAACCGATCTGAAAAAGTTTTTCCGACAGGTTTTTAACTCGGGTATGGCACGCATAAATCTCTTTCTGCTTCATCCTCACAGCCTAAAGATGGTACATTTGCTGCCCACACTCTTTACCTTAGGGTGGGTAACGCTCCTGCTGCTTGCTTTGTTAGCCCCCCTTGCTCTGCTACCTCTTCTCCTTTACATCCTGCTCATCTTCGGTGATACCCTCCGCCAAACCGGGTCGTTGCAGGTTGCACTACTTGCCATTCCTGCCTCGTTTGTGCAGCTAATCGGTTATGGTCTGGGATTTCTCTGGGCCGCAGTGCAAAAATTTATCCTGCGTCGCGAGGGAGAGGTGAGGGCCTTCCGAAAAACACTCTATAAATAACTTT
>JBFWIG010000127.1:0-7118 GCA_050256115.1 Bacteroidales bacterium
TAGTCTTCTGCTTCTTCTCACCGTGGTTTCGGGGCAGGAAGGCGGATCCGGAAACAGGCCTAAAGCACCCGAAGACGGAGCGGTTGCCCGGAAGCAGGGCGAGGAGAAGGATACCGTTGTTCGTTACAAACGGATGAAGGGATTTCGGTTAGGACTGGACTTTTCGCGGGTAGGCGCCTCGTTTATTTACGCCGACCGCATGGAACTGGGGATGGTTGCCGATTTCGAGGTTAAAGATCGTTGGTATTGGGTGGGAGAGTTGGGCCTCTCGCAGGTAGATGTGTTTAAAGCCGGCTGGTCGTATGCCGGTTCGGGTCTCTACCTTAAATCGGGTATGAATTACAATTTTCTACAACCCGATAACCCCGATTATCACGATGCAGCTACTATAGGCTTTCGTGTGGCAGGAAGTACCTTTTCGCAGCAAATGTCGAGTATTTCGCTCGGCGACGGGTATTGGGGCACCTCCGTCCTGGAACATATCCCTTCAAAGGGAGTTAATGCGTTCTGGGTTGAGGCGGTTGTGGGTGCGAAGGCAGAGTTGTCGAAAAATGTCTATATAGGTGGGGATGTAGGGTTGCGTTTTAAACTCTTCGACTCCTCGAAAGAGGTTACGCCTTATCATATTCCCGGCTTTGGCAAGGGCGGTAAAATGTTAGCACCTGCCTTTAGTTATTATGTTCTCTATCTCTTTCCTCCCTCCGATCCTGCTGCCCGTGCTGCCCAGAAGAAGAAGACCCAGCAGCAGAAGGAGCAGGCCCGAAAAAAGGAGGCCGATCTGAAAGCGCAGGACAAGGCTATGCGTCAGCAACGCAAGGAGGAGCGGAATCTTCTGCGGATGGAGAAGCGAGGCATTGTTCCCATACCCGAGGCCCCTGCCGATTCTCTGCCCGCCGCACCCAAGGCTGCCCCGGCTGCGGCAAAATAGAGTTGGCTTTGTCACAAAAAAAAGAGGCTGCCTCGATATGTCGAAGCAGCCTCTCGCTTGTAAGGGTAATCCCTAAACTTATACAGTTGCCATGTGGGCAATCAGTTCGAGAACTTTGTTCGAATAACCCCACTCATTGTCGTACCACGATACCAGCTTCACAAAGTTGTTGTTGAGCGAGATACCGGCTTTGGCATCGAAAATGGAGGTGCGGGCATCGTGAATGAAGTCGGTAGAAACCACTTCGTCTTCGGTGTAGCCCAGGATACCTTTCAATTCGTTTTCGGAAGCAGCCTTAAGAGCCGCGCAGATCTCAGCATAGCTGGCACCTTTTTCGAGGCGGCAGGTGAGGTCGACTACCGATACATCAAGGGTAGGAACGCGGAAGGCCATTCCGGTGAGTTTGCCGTTGAGAGCAGGAATAACTTTGCCAACAGCCTTGGCAGCTCCGGTAGAGGAGGGAATAATGTTACCGGCAGCAGCGCGACCGCCTCTCCAATCTTTTGCAGAGGGAGCATCGACAGTTTTCTGCGTATTGGTGGTAGCGTGAACGGTGGTCATCAGACCTTCGACGATGCCAAATTTATCGTTGATAACCTTTGCAAGGGGAGCAAGGCAGTTGGTAGTACACGATGCGTTCGATACAAAAGTTTCGCCTTTGTAGGAGTTGTGGTTAACGCCCATAACAAACATGGGGGTGTCGTCTTTGGAGGGAGCCGACATCACTACTCTTTTTGCACCTGCGTTGATGTGTCCCTGAGCAGACTCCTTGGTAAGGAAGAGACCGGTTGATTCAACCACATACTCAGCGCCAATTTCGCCCCACTTCAGATCGTTGGGATTCTTTTCGGCAGTTACGCGGATGGCTTTCCCGTTAACAACCAGTTTGCCCTCTTTTACATCGACGGTGCCTTCGAAACGACCGTGAACGGAATCATAACGGAGCATATAAGCCATATAGTCAACATCGATAAGGTCGTTAATTCCTACTACTTCGATGTCGTTTCTGTCCTGGGCTGCACGGAACACCAGGCGGCCGATGCGGCCAAATCCGTTGATACCAACTTTGATTTTTGACATAATTGTATCTGTTTGAAATTTATAAAAAAAGTGATTTTCTCTTTTGGCGCTGCAAATGTAACACAACCAAAAGAAAAAAGTTCAATTCATAAGGAATTAGTTGTGTGTAATTGAAAAAAAACAGGCGTTGCTTTCTGTAGATAGCACCGAAATCGTTGCCTCATCTTCAGATTCATGCCGATAATTTTATTTACATTTGCCGCACCTTTTTACCCGATTTTTACCCTGAACCTCCGGATAGGCTGTTTACGCCTGCTGTCGCGAAAAAAGGTACTGCTTCTGCTTGCCGGAAAGAGAACTGTTACCTCCGGTTGTGTAGATTACATGAGAACCAACAACTAATCAAATGATTGCTATATGGATAGAGATGAGATGATTTTTGGATTGATAGACCAGGAGAAGAGACGTCAGCGCGTGGGTATTGAGCTGATTGCCTCCGAGAACTTTGTCAGTGAGCAGGTTATGCAGGCAATGGGTTCGGTGCTTACCAACAAGTATGCCGAAGGCTATCCCGGAAAGCGCTATTACGGCGGCTGTCAGGTGGTAGATCAGATTGAGCAGCTGGCTATCGACAGAATCAAGACACTTTTTGGTGCCGCTTGGGCCAACGTTCAACCCCACTCCGGAGCCCAGGCCAATGCCGCAGTTATGTTTGCCTGCCTGAAGCCCGGTGATGTGATTCTCGGATTCGATTTATCGCATGGTGGTCATTTGACCCACGGATCGCCCGTGAACTATTCAGGGGTACTCTATCGTCCAATGGCTTATCAGGTTAACGAAGCAACCGGAAGAGTAGATTACAACAACATGGAGGTGGTTGCGCTGCGTGAGAAACCCAAAATGATTATTGCCGGCGCCTCCGCCTACTCGCGCGATTGGGACTATGCCCGTATGCGGGCCATTGCCGATAAGGTGGGTGCGCTGCTAATGGCCGATATTTCTCATCCTGCCGGTCTGATTGCTAAAGGGTTACTTAACCACCCATTTCCCCATTGCCACATTGTTACCACTACCACCCACAAGACACTCCGCGGTCCCCGTGGTGGTCTGATTCTTTTGGGTCAGGATTTTGAGAACCCTTGGGGATATACCACGCCTAAAGGTGAAGTGAAGATGATGTCGCAGTTGCTCGATTCGGCCGTTTTCCCCGGAATACAGGGTGGACCCCTGGAACATGTCATTGCCTCGAAGGCGGTGGCTTTTGGCGAAGCGCTTACCGATGGATATGGCCTGTATGTGAACCGGGTAAAACAGAACGCATCGGTAATGGCCTCTGCATTCATGGATCTGGGCTATAAAGTAATCTCGGGTGGAACCGATAACCATAGCATGTTGATTGATCTTCGCTCCCGTTTTCCCGAATTGACCGGAAAGATGGCGGAGAATGCCTTAGGACGTGCCGATATCACTATCAATAAAAATATGGTGCCCTTCGACAGTCGTTCGCCCTTCCTTACTTCGGGTATTCGCGTGGGCACACCGGCCGTCACCACACGGGGGCTTGACCCACAAGCTATTCTGAAGGTGGTGGAGATGATCGATACCGTACTGAAAAACGACACTTGCGAGAAGACGGCACAGGCCGTGAAATCTGAGGTGAATGGTATGATGGCCGACCGGCCGCTTTTTGCCTGGTAGACTTTCCGGATTTTCGCCTCAAAAAAGAGAGGGTGCCTTTTACATCGGGGCACCCTCTCTTTTTTGAGGCTACGCCGGCGGTTATTTTACCTCCAGCAGGATACTGGTAAGGGTTCCCATTTGATAGACCGGAATCCGTTTAGAAGCCAGCGCTTCGTTATTTATGGAGATCTTCACATCCACCTGAGCCGGAACCCTGTAATAGACGGAGTTTTTCAGGATCTCTTTCTCTTTTTTCGATTTGGCCACGGTTTTAGGATGCACCAGTTCCATATTGTTCACTGTTACCTCCCCCTGAGGTGTAAAGTGACAAGCCACTTCCATGGCACCCTCTTTATTGGGCGCGAAGCCTGTCTGATCGGAAAAATAGAAGAGGGTTGTTTTGCGCGAACTCTCTGAGGGGAGTGATACAAACGATCGTTTAGCCGGAATCTCCATCGAAGTACCCGTAAAGAGGGTCAGAAGCGATGCCTCCTGGAGTTCGATCTGCTCAAGCAACATCTTTAAGGTGGGTGCGTCGGGTGAGTCGTCGGCCTCTCCGGTAAGGAGATCCTGTCTTCTCTGCCTGAGGTCGAAGATTTGTTGAGCCAACTCTTTGGCTTGCAATTCTTTAGGGAGATGTTGGAGCTTTTTAACCACCAGGGGCTCTTTGACAAACGCACTATCTTTAAGCATCAGTTGATAGAGGGTGTCGACGGTTTGAAAGAGGGGGTTTTCAATCACCATATTTCTGAAGCCGGTGGTGATTTCGGCCGGAGCAAATTCGCCGGAGGCCAGAAAGCTTGAGAGGCTCATATCGAGAAGGGCCCCCTCCTTAGTAAGGGTAATGAGCCGCTCAATATTTTTGGGCAGATTCTTGAAAGTGATTACATAATACTGCGAAGGATCCATCTCGAAATGTTCGGAGAGTGAAACGGTTGCGATGCGCCATTTTACGATATCCGCTTTGTTAACATTCATCTGGAGATATTTTGCGGCGTATTCGGCAAACGGACCTTTTCGGATTACGGTCTTTACCAACTCAACATCGACCTTTAACGAGGTTCGGGGCAGCCCGTATAGCAGGGTATTGTTAGCCAGTGGCGTGCCTACCGCATAGGGGGTGCTTTGAAACGTCTGCGACAGTCCGGGCAAACCTGAAAAGATAAGCCATAACCCGGCCAGTAGGAGATTCTTTATCATAATAACAACTTTTTATAGGCTTTTCCGATGGCGTTACAGAGATCGGCTGCCATCAGGGAGGGCATGCTCTCCTCTTCCGATACGATGTCGCCGGCGAGACCGTGCAGGAATGCGGCAACAATGGCAGCCTGAGCCCCGGATAAATCCTGTGCAAGCAAAGATAGAACAATTCCTGCTAAAACGTCGCCGCTTCCGGCTGTTGCCATACCCGGATTTCCGGTTGTGTTAAAAAAGAGTTGGCCGTCAGGAAGCGATATGGTACTGAATCTGCCCTTTCGCAACACCACTACGCCAAACCGCGAAGAGAAACGGCGTTGCGCCTGGATCTGTTCCAAGCTATTCCGTGCAGTTTCGCCAATAGAGGCCAGCAGACGTGAGAATTCGCCGGGGTGGGGAGTCAACACCGTATCGGGGGGAAGCTGTTTGAGCAGTTCCGGCTCTTCTGCAAGGTGATTCAAGGCATCGGCATCGGCAATCATAGCCCCTTTCCAGGAGGTAATGAGCTGTTTTGTAAGGTTTTTTGCTTCGATCGAATGCCCCAGACCGGGTCCGATACCTATGGCTCGGTATTTTGCCAATTCGGCAACCGATAATCGTTGGGGAGAGGTATGGGTCATCGCCTCGGGAACCGCAATTTGCAGGATGGCGTTTTCGGAGCGGGGGATATGAGCCGTAAGCAGGCCTGCACCTCCTCTCAGGCAGGCACGAGCAGCCAGGACGGCCGCGCCCATCATGCCACGGCTTCCGGCCACCAGGAGGGCATGCCCGTAGTTCCCCTTATGCGAAAAGGGATCTCTGGGCGAAATCATCGCGGCAACCGATTGGGGCTCAACCATGAAGTTCTGGCAGGTAATCCGGTGGGTAAGTAAGCCGAAATCGACCAACTCCCACTCTCCGAAATAGGGCGCAGTCTCGGGTAGAAATGCCGATAATTTGGGCGTTTGCAGGGAGTAGGTTCTGTGCGCTCTAACCACCTGATGGGGCTGGAATCCTTCCCAGGGTTGGCACGGCATGCCTGAGGGAAGGTCTATGGAGTGCACCTCGGCACCCGATTCATTGAGAATCTCTATCCATCGAAGCCATTCGGATTGGAGTGGCGAATGGATACCCGTTCCAAAGAGCGCATCTATTACAAGGGTTCCGGGCAGTGGCGAAAAGGAGGCGAGGCCGGGAGGGCGGATATTGATCTTTCCCTCCTGAATGGCCATTTGGAGTTGTAGTTGGGTATCGGGCGAACATTGGGCCAAATCGGCTGTCAGGCAGAGATCTACACTCCATCCCTTCCCGGCCAGTATTCGCCCCATACAGATCCCGTCTCCTCCATTATTGCCCTTTCCGGCCAGGATGAGCACGCTTCCCGGCATCGGGTATCGTGCGCTAAAATGTTCGGCACAACCACCGGCCGCCCGTTCCATGAGCGTGGCGGCGCTAATGCCCAGTTCTTCCATGGTGTACCTATCGGCCTGTTTGCACTCCTCAGCCTGTAGAATGGGGATCATAGTACTTCGCTATTTTATGGCGGCTCTGTTTAGTGCCGCGCGGTATTTCTGAGCATTACGGTTGTGTTCGCGTAAGGTTTTTGCAAAGAGGTGAAAACCCGAAAAATCGTCGGCTGCACAAAAATAGAGAAAGTCGTGCTCTTCTGCCCACAAAACCGCGTCGATCGAAGCAATCGAGGGGGTGCAGATGGGACCCGGAGGGAGTCCTGTATGGAGATAGGTATTGTAGGGCGATGCTACTTTGAGGTGTTCAAAAAGAATTCTTCGCAACGATCGGTTGCCCAGGGCAAATTTTACAGTGGGGTCGGCCTGCAGTGCCATCTTTTTTCGGAGTCGGTTCAGATAGACGCCGGCCATACGTCGTTTTTCGCTGTTTTGCTGTGTCTCCTGCTCGATGATAGAGGCCAGTGTCGATACTTCGATGGCCGACATTTTTAGGGCCTCGCACCGTTTGGTTCGTTCGGGGTTCCAAAAACGTGTATACTCACTATACATTCGGTCCATAAAGATCCCGGCCGAACTATTCCAGTAGAGTTCGTAGGTGTTAGGGATAAAGAGAGCCGGCAACGTGGCAGGCGTAAAGCCCATCCGTTTCAGAAAGAGCGAGTCGTTCATCAGGGTAATGAGCGAAAGTGAGTCGGCTTCTATCTGCGAGGCAACGATTTTTGCCAGCTGCGTTGTTGCGTAGATATTGTGAAATACCACCTTTACGGGAGTTTGCCGGCCCGAACGTAACAGGTTTGTGAGCTCCCTGCTGCTCATAGCCTCGCGAAGAATATAGTGTCCCGGTT
>JBFWIG010000128.1:0-7109 GCA_050256115.1 Bacteroidales bacterium
CCTCAGAAAAGCCTTTAAAAAGACCCATCAAATCTCGTTAAACTTCCTTCACTCGGCAAAATTTCTTGAAGCCCGCTATCGCGAAGATAAAGCCAAGCTGGTTGACTTTTACAATGCCCGCGGCTACCGTGATTTCCGGATTCTGGAAGACTCCGTTACCCGCATTGCTTCGGAAAAAAACAATCGGATAAAGGTCTCGCTACATGTATACGAGGGGAATCAATATTTCTACCGAAATATTTCCTGGGTAGGCAATACCGTTTACCCCTCCGAAAACCTGAGTAAGCAGTTACGGATTAAAAAAGGCGAACTCTACGATAAGGTGGCTTTAGGAAAGCGGCTGTTCGAGGATGAAGATGCGGTTTCTAATCTCTATCTGGATAATGGGTACCTCTTCTCGAACATCACGCCGGTAGAGGTGAAACTCGAAAACGACTCGGTCGACATTGAGATGCGGATTATCGAAGGACCGCAGGCAACGGTTAACAAGGTTATGGTTAAAGGGAACTCCAAAACCAACGAACATGTGGTAAGGCGCGAATTGCGTGTAAAACCGGGCGAACTCTTCAGCAAATCGGATATTATGCGCGATGTGCGGCAAATTGCCCAACTGGGTTTCTTCGACGAACAAAAGATTGTACCTCAACCCATTCCCGATCAGGCAAACGGCACAGTCGACATCCTTTACAATCTGGAAGAGAAGCCGAGCGATCAGCTTGAGCTCTCTGCCGGCTGGGGCGGAGGCATGTTTATCGGACGCGTGGGCATCCGGTTCAATAATATTTCTATGCGTAACTTTTTCCAGAAGGATGCCTGGCGGCCTGTACCTTCGGGCGATGGCCAACAGTTGGGTGTCTCTTTCCAGAGTAACGGGAAAAGATATCGTTCGTTTAGCGTCAATTTTGTGGAGCCCTGGTTAGGAGGGAAAAAGCCCAATGCGCTTTCCGTTTCGCTCTTCCACTCCTCGTACGGCGAGTACGACAACTATACCGACTATTGGAACTTTGGCAAAGAGCCGACCCAATATTACAAATCGACCGGTATCTCGGTAGGCTTCGGCCGAAGAATCCAATGGCCCGACGACTATTTCACCCTCTCGCACGAACTCACCTATCAGGTATACCGGGTAAAAAACTGGACGCTCTCTTCGTACTATCGTTTCCCGTTCACCAACGGCGTTTCTAACAATGTCAACTTCTCTACCACCTTTGCCAGAAACTCGGTTAATGCGCCTATGTTCCCCACGCGCGGTTCTAACATCTCGCTTCGGGTAGCCGTAACGCCTCCCTGGTCGGCTCTCAACGGGAAGGATATGACTTCTGTTACCTCGCAGGAGAAATACAAATGGATTGAGTACCACAAATGGAGTTTCCGCTCTGTCTTTTACAAGCCGGTGTATGGAAAATTGATTATGGCTCTTAACTACCAGATGGGCTACCTCGGCTACTACAACAAAGATATCGGAGTATCTCCCTACGAAGGATTCGATATGGGCGGATCGGGCATGCAAACCTACCAGATATTCGGTAACGAAATTGTGAGCCTGAGAGGATACGAAGAGGAGTCGTTCTGGGATGCCCGTTACCCCAATCGGGGTTCGGCCAGTATCTACTCCAAAGCCTTTGCCGAGCTTCGATATCCGGTTATGCAGCAACCTGCTTCGACCATTTACGTGCTGGCTTTCCTCGAAGGGGGTAATGCCTGGTACGAATCGAAAGAGTTCAGTCCTCTGTCGTTTAAACGTTCTGCAGGTATTGGTTTCAGAGCCTTTATGCCAATGTTTGGACTATTGGGCATTGACTGGGGATATGGATTCGATTCGGTTCCGGGTGGCGATACCAAGAACGGCAGTCAGTTCCAGTTTACGCTGGGTCAACAATTTTAGTTATAGCTCATCATAGAAACCCTAAATCTGTACGAATATGAAAAAGTTCTTTTTGATTTTATCCTGCCTCCTCCTCTCGGCCGGGTCGGGTTACGCACAAAAATTTGCACTGGTCGATTCTGAGTATATTCTGAACAACATTCCCGCCTATAAAACGGCTCAGGCGCAACTCGACAGAGATTCTCAGGCGTATCAGAAAGAGGTGGAAGAAAAGTATGCCGCCGTAGAAAAGATGTACAAAGCCTACCAGACCGAAAGATCGGTTCTTACCGAACAGATGAGAGCAAAACGCGAAGAGGAGATTATCAAGCTGGAAACCGAGGCCAAGGAGCTGCAAAAAAAATATTTTGGCGAAGAGGGCGAAATTTTCAAGAAAAGAGAGGCGCTTCTTACTCCGATTCAGGACCAGGTTTATGAGGCCATCAAGGCTATGGCCACCGAAGAGGGCTATGCAGTTGTATTCGACACTGCCACTGCAGGGAATGTAATCTATGCCAATCCGAAGAACGACAGGAGCGATGCCATCCTGCAAAGGTTGGGTTATAAGAATAATTAACATATTGAGCCGGGAGGCCGTGTTGATTATTAGGCTAAATAGTCTACTTTTGCATAGATAACATTTCGTACACTACCCCTTTCATTCTCTAACACCAACAAAATGAAACATGTATTAAAACTTCTTCTCGTTGTTGCCTTTTTCATTTGCAGCGCTGAGGTAGGTGCGCAGACGCCCAAGTTTGCCCATATCAATTCGCAGGAACTTCTTATGGCCATGCCAGAAATGGATAGTGCACAGGTTACGCTGCAGAAGTATCAACAGGAGCTGGTTTCTTATCTGGAAACCATGAATGTAGATTACAACAAATTGTATCAGGACTTCCTGAAAGAGGAGAAGAACCTGAGCGAAGTGGCCCGTTCCAGTAAGATGGAGGAGTTACAGGACAAACAACAGCGTATTGTTAAGTTTCAGGAAGAGGCCGACGGAAAACTCCAGGCCAAACGTAACGAATTGATGCAACCCATCTTCGATAAGGCTAAGAAAGCCATAGAAGATGTTTCTAAAGAGCAGGGATTCACCTATGTATTCGACATTGCCGCCGGATCATCGATAATCTATCAATCGGCTTCTGCCGTCGATATTATTGAGCCTGTTAAGAAGAAACTGGGCGTCACGAAATAAACTTATTTCCTGCGGGAACCAAACGGAGCCCCGGAAAGAGGCCGGCGATACTATGCGTCCGGCCTCTTTTTGCAGGCTACCAAACCAGAAGACAATAACTGATGATTGGCGTTTTCGATTCAGGATTGGGTGGTCTCACTGTATTGCGGGCATTTCTTGAAAGATTGCCCCAATACGACTATCTCTACTTGGGCGATAACGCCCGAAGCCCCTACGGAACCCGTTCGTTCGAAACCGTCTTCCAATTCACCAAAAGCGGTGTTGATGCCCTCTTTAAAAGAGGTTGTCGGTTAGTTATTCTGGCCTGCAATACGGCCTCGGCCAAAGCTCTCCGCAATATTCAACAGAAGGAACTGCCAAATATGGAGCCGGGGCTGCGGGTTTTGGGCGTAATCCGCCCGTGCGTAGAGGCATTGGGATCGATTTCTCACACAGGAGTGGTAGGCATCCTGGGGACTCCGGGCACAATACAATCTGAGTCCTATCCACTGGAAATCAAGAAAATACACCCAGACCTTCAGGTATTTCAACAAGCCTGCCCCATGTGGGTTCCGTTGGTCGAAAACAACGAACAAGATAGCCCCGGAGCCGATTATTTTGTACAAAAGGAGATTGATGCCCTATTAAGCCAACACAGAAAGATAGATACTGTAGTAATGGGCTGCACCCACTACCCCCTCCTGGAGCAGAAAATTCGCAAATATTTACCTTCGCGCATACACTTGGTGGCACAAGGCCCCATAGTAGCCAACAGCCTTGCCGACTACCTGATCCGTCACCCCGAAATCGAAACCCGCTGCACCAAAGAGGCAAAGCGAATCTTCCTCACCACCGAAGTACCCGCCCACTTCAACAAAAACGGATCACGCTTCCTGCAAATGGAAGTGGCTTCGGAGCGAATAGAGCTGTGATGTTTTTCAGCGCAGATGCGCTGAAAAACAGTGCTCTAGTGCTTCAAAGTGCCTTGCACTTTGAGTGCTCTGGTGCATTGAAGTGATAAGCGCATCAGCGCTGAAAAACAGTGCTCTAGTGCTTCAAAGCGCCTTGCACTTTGAGTGCTCTGGTGCATTGAAGTGATAAGCGCATCAGCGCTGAAAAACAGTGCTCTAGTGCTCTAATGCAGCAGTGTAGCAGTATTCGGGGTGGCTGCCTTATTGAAGGTAACAGCCCCCTCGACAAGTTAGGTTTGTCGACCCATTCCGCGCGAAGCGCAGCACTTGAGCACTTGAAGCGCAACGCGCTTCAAAGCATTAGAGCACTTGAGGATGAATAGCATATCAGAGTCCTAAGGCTCTGACATGCTATTCATCCTCCTTGTACCACGACGAGTACATCAGGTAATTGCGTGCAATTTTCTGATTGAGTTCTTTAGCCTGAGCGGGATCTACCTTCTTCACAAACTTGGCGGGAACACCGGCATACAAAGCCCCGGGCTCAATCACCGTTTTGCTTAACACCAACGAACCCGCGGCCACAATGGCTCCTTCTCCTACTTCTACATGATCGAGCAGCGTGGCACCCATGCCAATCAGGGCACCAGCGCGAATTGTGGCTCCATGAACGGTAACATTATGACCAACAGAAACATCATCTTCGATAATCACCACCGATTTCTGATAAAGGGTATGCAGTACGGTTCCATCCTGAATATTCACGCGATTGCCTATCCTGATGGAGTTTACATCGCCACGTAACACCGTACTATACCAAATACTGCAATCATCACCGATTACCACATCGCCAATAACAACAGCTGTCTCTGCAAGGAAACAGCGCTCTCCGATTACGGGGTGAAACCCGCGAACCGACCTGATTAAAGCCATATCTAAAGGAATTTGAGGGCAAACCTACGGAATGTTTTCCATTTCCGAAAAAATGCTTGGGTATTCTCGAATTTTGGCGAAATTTACACCGGAAAGCTTACTAACCCATCCATTAAAACTTGCCGTTATGTCCAATCCCGAATTAATTTACGACGACGAAAAAGCTGCCGCCTTTATCAAGGCTCACCTACCCGAACCCTTACAGCAGAAATATTCGGATCAGGATATTCAATATGTACTCGATCTCTTGTACGAATTCTATGAATCGGCCGGAGCCATTATCGATGAAGATGAAGAACAGGCAGGAGAGGCGTATGTCGATTTAGACCACGACGAGATGATCGATTTTCTGCGCGATGCGCTCGAAGAAGATGGAAAAACAGCTCACTTTCCCATCGACGAAATTGAACAGATTCTCCAGGCCGAACTGGACTATTGCAAATCGATCGGTATTGTAGATTCGGACGAAGCGTAATTCTATGGCAACCCCATCGGCACAAGCGCAGGCAAACTCCCCAAACAGCCTTCAATTGCTGCAGAGATTCCTGAATAACCAGAATGCCAATCTCGACATTCTGCATGATCTTATGCCGTTTCGCGTCAGAGAGATTTTGCTGATTACAACGCTTTACGATGCCTTCTCTATCGAAAAAGAGGGCCGTTTTACCCAGCACATCCTGGGGGCTGAGTATAAGCAAAACATTATCAATATGCCCCGGATTACGGGGGTAACAACCATTCATGATGCACTGCAAAAATTGCAGAGCAAATCGTTCGATCTCACCATCATTGTAGGAGGTAGCGATAAATATTATCCTTTCGATTCGGCAAGGCGAATCAAAGAGGAGCATCCGGAACAGACAATCTACCTTCTGTTGAACGACACCTCCGAACTCACCTTCTTTAAACAGCAAAATCTGTTAGAAAGGCTCATCTCCCGAATCTTTATCTGGGATGGCGACTCGAAGGTCTTTTTCGCCATGATTAAGAGTCGGGAAGACGCAATGAATGTGGAGAACGATACCAAGGTGGGGTTAATAAAAGTAATCCTCCTGGTAGAAGATTCGGAACAGTACTACTCCAAGTACCTCCCGCTTCTCTACAACACCGTAATGGCGCAAACCCAAAAAATTGTTGAGGCAGGAGCCGATCCGCTGGTTATTAAACTGCGTCAGCGATTGCGCCCCAAAATATTATTGGCTCTTCACTACGAAGAGGCAATGCAGATTGCCCGGCAATATCAGGAGAACCTGATGTGTCTGATAACCGACATGGAGTTTCCCATTGCGGGCCAACTAAACAAAGATGCCGGTGCCAAACTGATTCAAGCCGTTCGTGAGCTGAATCCCGATTTGCCCACAGTCATTCAATCGTCCGAGTCGGATCAGGTACGAACGGCTTACGAACTGCAATCTATCTTTATTAACAAGCAATCGGAAACCCTCTTACCTGAGATAAAAAGTTTTATCAATCATCAGCTCGGGTTTGGTAATATTGTATTCCGCGACGGTACCGGCCAGAAGATTGCCCAGGCACGTACCCTCGAAGAGTTTATCAAACAGTTCGACACCATTCCCGACGAAAGCCTGGTCTATCATGCCCGGCGAAACCACTTCTCGTTATGGTTAATGGCGCGGGGCGAAATCAGAGCCGCCAAGATTATCTATCCCATTAAAACCACCGATTTCGAAAGCCTTACCCACTACCGCGAACAGATTAAATTTATCATCAACCGCTACCGGAATGAGTCGCTCGCAGGTAAGATTATCGATTTTGCCGAAAATGCACTGCTCGACGAAACCAATGTGGTACGTATGGGCACCGGCGAACTGGGGGGCAAAGGACGAGGCCTTGCGTTTATCAACACTCTGATTTACAACCTTAACTTCTCGAATATCTTACCGGGCATCAATATCCGGACCCCCAGCACCTCCATTATCGGCACCGACGAATACGATGTTTTTATGGAGCAAAACCATATGTTGGAGAACCTCCGTTTTGAGCGCGACGACAAAAACATAAAAGGGCTATTTTTGAAAGGAAACCTCTCCTATTCGCTCTCAAAAAAGTTAAAAGCCTTTGTC
Organism: Bacteroidales bacterium; assembly: GCA_050256115.1. GTDB lineage: Bacteria > Bacteroidota > Bacteroidia > Bacteroidales > UBA4181 > JAQVSH01. The sequence goes on from JBFWIG010000128.1 coordinate 6,973, forward strand.
AGAACGGTATCTGTACCCATTGCCGTCCGTTCGTCGGGTCTCACGGAAGATAGCCCTGGCAGCCCCCTGTCGGGGATGTACGCCACCTATCTGCTGCCCAACAATCACCCCGACACAGAAGTTCGGTTCAGACAACT
>JBFWIG010000129.1:0-6969 GCA_050256115.1 Bacteroidales bacterium
GGAAGCCGTGAAAACCCGCCAAAAGTTTGCACTGAATGAGATGAACGGTTTCCGTTCGGAAACCATTGTAAATATGGGTACCGTTGCTCTTCGTCTAAACCGTAGTCTGAAATTCGACCCGGTAAAACTCGATTTTGTGGGCGACGATGCTGCCAATCGGCTTATTAACCAACCCATGCGGGCTCCCTGGACTATCTAAATATCGAATCTCCTTAAAAAGACAAATATCTCCAGTATGAAAAAAATTATATTCCTACTCCTTTTGGCTTTCTCTATGGCCGGAATGGGACTGGCTCAAACCGACAGCCAACGTACGGTAAAAACCAAGGTGATTGATGCCATGGCCAAATTGCCGGCACAAAACGAAGCGGCGCTGAATAGCGTTATGCAGGAGCTCCTCCAACTCACCCAGGCGAGCCCGGAGGCGGTAGAGACCCTGGCCGACATGATGAACCAAACCCCCGCTGCCGATCATTCTAAAGAGGCATACGCCATTAACGGTCTCTCTTATTATGCCATGGCTCCTTCACGCACCGCGGGCAGAGCAGCTGTAGCAAAGGCTTATATGAGTGCACTATCGAAAGTTACCGATAGTGAGGTAAAACGTTTTTTTATCCGCCAGCTGCAAATTGTGGGTAAAGAGGAGGCTGTTGCTCCCCTTTCTGCATTACTCAAAGAAGAGGCCTATTGTGCTTCCGCAGCCCGTGCACTGGCAACCCTCGCGTTAGAATCGTCATCGTCGGCAGCAAAGTCGGCTTTGATCAATGCGCTGCAGAGTGCCCCCGACAAGCAATCCGTGATTCAGGCCATTGGTGAGGCAGGTATCAAAGAGGCCGAACCTGCCCTGCTTAAGCTCAATCCGGGTAGCGATGCCAATCTGAAAAAGGTGCAACTCTACGCGCTCTCTCAAACCGGATCGGCGGCTTCGATGAAGTACCTCGCTGCTGCCGCTGCCAAAACGGGTTTCACCATCGACAACACAGGAGCCACGGAGAGTTACATTAATTTTCTTTCTGCACTTGCTGCCAATGGCGACACAAAAAATGCTGCCAAAGGGGCGTTGGCACTCTTCAAAAACGCAGGATCTAAAAAGCAGGTTCATGCCCAGATTGCAGCGTTGACTCTCTTGTCGGGGGTGCAGCAAAAATCGGTACTTCCCCTCGCCCTTAGTGCTTTAGGAAGTGAAAACGCCTCTCTCCGCAATGCAGCGCTTCAGGCAGCCGGCGCACTTACCGGAGATGCCGCCATGCCGGCCCTTCTTGCCCGTTTTAAAAAGGCCGATCCCGCCCTCCAGGCCGATATGATCTACTTTTTTGCCGACAAAAAGCAACCGGAGGCAATGACCCTGATCAACGGACTGGTATCCAGTGCTAATCCCGATGTCCGTACTGCGGCCATCAGCGTTCTTTCGGCACAAGGCGGACCTTCTGCACTTCCTACATTGATTAAAGCCCTCAATAGTAAAGAGGCCGGCGATGTAGAAGCCGCCAAAACAGCCCTTCTGAGCTTTAAAGGCGATATCACCCCTGCACTTGCCGCCGCTTTCGAGTCGTCGTCCGAAACCGCTCAGGTTGCTATTCTGGAGATGGCTGCTCAGAAAAAGCCCGAAGGATATACCAATGAGCTACTCTCACTCATCATGGCAACCAGCGGTCCTGTACAGGCTGCTGCGCTCAAAGCCCTTCCTGCTGTTACCTCTCCTTCCGACTGGAATCTTGTGGCCAACTATCTTGAATCTGCCCCGGGAGCCGGCATTGCCCCGGCTCAGGCTGCTGTTCTTTCGGCACTTGCCGGAAAACCAAAAGCCGAACAGGCAAAAACCGTACTCTCCAGAATTGCCTCGTTGCCAGAAGGTAAGAAGAATCTCTATCTGGGCGTTCTGGCCCAAATTGGCGATCCTTCGGCCCTTCCCATTCTGATTAAGGCCTTTAACCAAGGTTCGGGCGAAGCCAAAAAGAGTGCCTTCGATGCACTTACACGCTGGAACGGCCCCGAAGCTGCACTCGAAATCCTGAACATCTGTGCTGCCGACCCCAATTCGGAATTCTTTACTGCGGGTATAAACGGAGTTATTTCGCAAATCTCGGGAGCAGCGCTTTCGCCCGAAAATAAAGTGCTTCTGGCCACCAAGGCATTGGGTATTGCCAAAACCGATGCACAGAAAAATCGTCTTCTCACCGTTGTTGGCAATACAAAAACGGTACAGGGCCTTCTGCTGGCCATGAAGTACATCGACCAGCCTGCGCTTCAACAGGCAGCCGTAAGAGCTGTAATGAACAATGCATTGGCTAATCCCTCTTTCTATGGTCCTGAGGTAACTGCAGCCCTCAATAAAACCCTCGAGGTACTGCAGGGTGCCGACAGCCAATACGAAAAAGAGGCTATCCGCAAACATTTGGCCGACGGACCGAAAGAGGGCGGTTTTGTATCGCTCTTTAATGGAAAAGATCTTTCCGGATGGAAGGGTTTGGTAGCCAATCCCATTGCACGCAGCAAGATGACACCGCAACAACTGGCAGAGGCACAGAAAAAGGCCGATGAAGTGATGCGTAACGGATGGGAGGTTGTTGATGGAATGCTTGTTTTTAAAGGCAAGGGCGACAATCTCTGTACGGAAAAGCAGTATGGCGATTTTGAACTCTATGTAGACTGGATGCTCTACCCCGATACCAACGAAGCCGATGCCGGTATCTATCTCCGTGGTACTCCTCAGGTTCAGATTTGGGATACGGCCCGGGTGAATGTAGGTGCCCAGGTGGGTTCGGGCGGCCTCTATAACAACCAGAAAAACCCCTCGAAACCCTCGGTTGTAGCCGACAATAAACTGGGCGAATGGAACACCTTCTACATCAAAATGGAGGGAGAGAGCGTAACGGTTCTGCTGAATGGGGTTAAGGTGGTTGATAAGGTAATTCTGGAGAACTACTGGAACCGGAATATTCCCATCTTCCCTAAAGAGCAGATCGAATTACAAGCACATGGCACCCGTGTTGCCTACCGGAACCTCTACGTTCGCGAAATTCCCCGTCCGGAACCCTTCCAACTCTCTGCAGAGGAGCAAGCTGAGGGATACGCCATTCTGTTTGACGGAACCAACCTGTTTGAATGGACCGGTAATACAACCGACTATGTGGTAGAAAAGGGGACCATCTCACTCTATCCCGGAAACGGTGGAGGCGGCAATCTTTACACCAAAAAAGAGTACAAAGATTTTATCTTCCGGTTTGCCTTTCAGCTTACCCCCGGTGCCAATAACGGTTTGGGAATCCGGAGCCCTCTTACCGGCGATGCGGCTTATGTAGGTATGGAGTTGCAGATTCTCGATAACGAAGATCCGATCTATAAAAACCTGGAAATTTACCAATACCACGGATCGGTCTATGGTGTGATTCCTGCCAAACGAGGATTCCTGAAACCGGTGGGCGAATGGAACGAACAAGAGGTCTATGTAAAAGGAAACCATATAAAGATTACCTTAAACGGAACGGTTATTCTGGATGGCGACATTGCCGAAGCCAGCAAAAACGGCACCCTCGATAAACGCGACCATCCCGGACTGAAAAACGAGAAGGGGCATATCGCATTCCTCGGACACGGGAATGAGGTGAAATTCAAAAATATCCGCATCAAGGAGTTGTAACCACCGGTTGCATCATCCCTGTAAAACAGTCGGGGTTCGAAACGGTTTGATATCGTTCGAACCCCGACACGTTTTATAAGGATAACGGCTGTCTTATGCCTTAACTGTTGATTCCCGCAAAATATTGATCGACCACCTCTTTAGCCCGATCAAGATCGGAAGCGGCAACCATAATATGCATCTGTTCACTGCCAAATGCAGCCCCCATTGGCGCAAATACGCTCCTTAAACCGCCAAAAATATAGGCATCGATCTCAGCGTTATCGAGAAGGCTCTTTACCAGCCCTGTCTCCCACCCTGCACCCGAGAAGACAACAGCCGATTTGGCGTCGGTCATTTCGTTTTCGGGTATCCCCTCTTCATGACTCCACTCCTGCTCTTCCATAGATCATCGGTTTTACGTAGAACATTGAACATTTACTCCTCTATGTACATTCGGTGTAACTCGCTATACTCCTTCAACAGATCGGCAGGTTCGCCACTCCTCAGGTTAAAAAAACGGCCCAAAAGCTCCCAGGAGAAATGACCTTGCCCACGTCCGTCGGGCAGTGTAAACAAGATTTCGCTGAGCTCTTTATGATACATGGCATACTCCACCACATTGACATCCTTTTGGTATCGCTCCGACAAAAAACGCGCATTTGCAGCCAGGTCGTCGAGCGTACCGTGATACTGCGGATAGAAAGAGAGGCCGATAATATCGAATTCAACACCCCTGGCAATCATATTGTCGAACCAAAACTGCGACTCTTGTTTCTGCCCCCCTAACGCCACATGCTGCATAGTAAGTATGGAGCTATCGGCCTCCTTAACTCCCTGCAATCCGGCAATTAACAGTTGAGCCAGCTGATCGGGATTAGATATATGGCCATCGGGCCACAACATTCCATGATTGATTTCGTTGCCCACCTGAACCATACCCGGAAGCGTGCCCTGAGCCTTAAAGGCCAGTAACACGTTACGGGTATAGAGCCGAACCGAATCTTTCAGGGAGGCAAAATCGAGCGAATCCCAAGCGTGGGGTTTAAACTGCTTCTGCGGATCGGCCCAGGTGTCGCTGTAGTGAAAATTGAGCAGTATTTGCATGCCCGCCTGCTTAACCCGCCGGGCCATCTCGAGCGTCTTCTCTAAACCGCAGAATCCCTGATAGGGCGAATAGCCCCTCTCGTGTGCCGGATCTACAAAAAGACGCAGTCGTATATAGTTATGGCCGTTCTGTTGTAATACAAGGAGCGGATCTGCCTCGGTTCCGTTTTCCAAAAACTTCATGCCCCTTGCTTCGATCTGGGGAAGAAACGACACATCTGCACCAATAATCCTGCTACCCCGTCGGCCTTTATAGGCCAGCTGCCCGGGAGTGGGGGTAAGAAGAGCGGTTGTTGCAGGGATGGTGTGAATTTCGTGCGATGCCGGCCAGAGATTGTCGGCCCGTACCTGAAGTCTGATCTTATCGGGACGCCCACCTGACCGAAAGATAAGCCGGCACGATCCATCCTTCATGGCACTTTTCCAAACAGCACTATCGCCCGATCCGGAAAACTCTAAAGGCGATCCGCCATTATCCGGAGAGATAAGGGTGGCATCGCCCCTCACAAAAAACTGCAAAGGCATCTGCGCAGAGGAAATTTCGCGACCCAGGCTATCAATAGCGTAAACCCTTATTCGGGTTTGATCCTCTCCGTTCGCAAGTAAGGTGGTGCTATATACCGTTAACACCAATCCTGCCGGTCTGCCCGAGTCGACCGAAAAAAGCGAGACATACTTATCCGGGGCATTGTTCAATCCGGGCGAAGAACAGGCTGAGAACCAACAACGAATTGCGGCAGAAAGAAGGAAAGTTTTCATAATCTGAGTCTTATTCTATATTTTCCCGTGCGTTAAAAAGCCATAGAACGGAATGGACTTTGCCTGTCAAATCTATTCTCTTTTTTCTGAAAATCCAATTTTATTGCATCGCCATTCTTTGTAACTTAGCCAAAATTAATGCGTTTAGCTATGCGTATACCTTTCCTGGCAGCGATTCTGTTGTTTATTTCCTTTATGGCGAAAGCCCAACCAGAGAACCCCGATCATTTTCCGATTGCCGTATGGCTGCAACAGACCTCCAACGCAAAAGCCTATCGCGATATGGGCATCAATACCTATGTGGGGATCTGGAGCGGCCTTGATGCCCGACAGTGGGAAGAGTTGGTTGCAGCCGATATGCGGCTATTGGTGGCACAAAACGATTTTGCCCTGAGTCTGGGCAATCATCCTCTGCTTTGCGGCTGGACCCTGGGCGACGAACCCGATAATGCCCAGTGGAATGAAAGGGAGAAGCGATACGACCCCTGCATCGAGCCCGAAAAGATCGTAGCCCAGTATAAACGGATTAAAGAGAAGGATCCGGCGCGCCCGGTATATCTCAATTTGGGTCAGGGAGTGGCATTTACCCAGTGGGTGGGGCGTGGAGCCTGTACGGGCAATACGGCTATGTATCGCGATTATATCAAGGCTGCAGATATTGTTTCGTACGATATCTACCCTGTAAATAACAACGATACTCTTGTGAGCGGAAAGCTTTGGTATGTGGCCAAAGGGATTGACAGCCTGCATGTTTGGTCGGATTACAAAAAACCGGTGTGGTGCTGGATAGAGACCTCTAAAATAGGAAAAGACTCCCCGCGCAAGCCCACTCCGGCCGAGGTAAAGACGCAGGTATGGATGGCTTTGATTCACGGCGTTAAAGGCTTTGGCTATTTCTGCCACTCCTTCCTCGATGTGCAGGACGACGCAGCCCCGTTGCACGATGCGGAGATGAGGCAAGGGCTTACCGCCATCAATCGCGAGGTTACCGCCCTGGCTCCGGCACTTAACGCCCCCACCCTACCCGATTATGCCTCTGTAAAGGTTACCCCCGGTTCTATACCGGTAGATATTATGGCCAAAGCCAATAACGGGGCACACTATCTCTTTGCCGTGGCAATGCGCCCGGGAACTTGCGAAGCCACCTTCCGGGTTGCCTCCGGAAAAGAGGTAGAGGTGATTGGCGAGAACCGAAACATCAAGGTTAACAACAACCAATTTTCTGACACCTTCGGGTCGTATGGGGTGAAACTCTACAAAATTTTGTAAAATTTGCTGTCGGGCTGTTACCAAAGTTTCGGAGAGGGTGTCTATAGGGTATAGAACTTTCTTACACTTCATCTAAACTTTATCGCCATGACAACATTTTTACAAATTTCCGTAGCCGACACGCTGGTTGAAGCTACGCAGGAGCTGAGTGGAGAGGCAACCCATCCCGGTTTTATTGCAATGATTTTCCTGGGTCTGGCGGGCCTGACCGCTTC
>JBFWIG010000130.1:0-6964 GCA_050256115.1 Bacteroidales bacterium
TGCTTTCATGATGTTGTATGGGCCACAAACGATAACAGGATCCGGGAGCTGTTCGCCCTGCACGTCCGGCTCTTTGGTCGGCCGACGAACTGCTGATGGGCTCTACGAACAGGCCATTTACGTTGCGGGTTGGGTCAAACCGGGCTACTTTGGCCGTACCGCTGTCAATCACGGCAGTAATGCCATCGATGGTTAGAGAGGTCTCGGCCACGTTGGTAGAGACGATGATTTTTCGGTTCAACCCCTTGCCATCTCCCTTCAATGCTCTATCCTGCTCTTGTTTGGATAATCCGCCATAAAGAGGAAGCGCTGTAAACCCCTGAAGCCCGGATATTTGCCCGATGGCTTCGAGTGTTCTTCGTATTTCATAGCTCCCCGCCATAAAAATAAGGATAGAGCCTTGAGCTTGTGTTTGTGCCGCTTTCAGGGCCATCTCTGCAGCACTTTCCCAAACGGGGCGTGCACTGTGCGTCTTGATATGGTTAACCGTTACCCCGTGCGATCTGCCCGACGAGGTAATGACAGGGGTATGGCGCAAAGGAGCGGGCAGTTGCTCGTTATGCACAGTGGCCGACATGATAAGCCATTTCAGATCGGGCCGAACCGTTTGTTGCAGATGGACCACCATCGATAACGTGAGATCGGTCTCCAAATGTCGTTCATGAAATTCATCGAAGATCACTACCCCGGCCCGTTCCAGCCGATTGCCCGAAAAGAGCTTTCGAAGCAGAACACCCTCGGTTAGAAATACAATTCTGGAATCGGGCTGAGTGCAATTTTCAAAGCGAATATGATACCCCACCTCTTTGCCTGTTTGAGCGTTTCGTTCTGCCGCCACCCAATTGGCCAGTATTCGGGCTGCCATACGACGAGGTTGCAAAACAAGAACCTGCCGATCCGGGGGCAACAGATGGTCGGCCAGGAATTGGGGTACCCGGGTCGATTTGCCCGAGCCTGCCGGTGATTGAATCACAACTCCCGGCTCTTTCCGCACAAGGTCGACAATTTCTTCTTTAATAGAGTCGATGGGTAAATCGAGAGGCATAGGGCTTTTACGACCAAGGATATTCCGATCGGTGGTCAAAAGTACAAGTAAAATTTGAGTATCTTTCCGCAGCAATTGTCAATGATACTTTATGAACCGTCGTACTTTTCTCAAAACAACGGCCCTCGCATCGGCTGCATTTTCCACCTATCCCTTATTGGCTATTCGTCCCGAGCCCCGAAAATATCGGACATTGCTGATTGGCAGCGGCTGGTGGGGTAAAAATATAGTGCGAACAGCCCTCTCTTCGGGAACCATTCAGTCGATTGCACTTTGTGATGTCGATGCCACTATGTTGACCAACGCGGCTACGGAGTTCGAAAAATTAACCGGAAGCCGGCCGGCTCTCTATGAAGATTACAGGGAGGCGCTTGTAAAGGCAAAGCCTGAGATTGTTATTATTGCTACGCCCGATCATTGGCACGCACTCACGGCAATTGCCGCTATGGAGGCCGGCGCACATCTTTTTCTGGAAAAACCCATAGGCCACACCTTGGGAGAGGGGAAAGCCATGGTAGAGGCTGCCCGGGCATCGGGGGTTAAGGTGCAGGTAGATCTTCACCGCCGGGCTAATCCGGTACTACAGAATGCCCAGGCTTTTCTCCGCTCGGGTCGGGTGGGAGAGATAGGGATGGTGCGAAATTTTGTACACTATCCCCTCTATAGCAACGATCCTGTGCCCGATAGTGAACCTCCTCAAGGACTAAACTGGGACTTGTGGTGTGGTCCGGCTCCTCTAAGGCCCTATAATCGCAAGATTCACCCCGGAGGGTTCCGGCAATTTATGGATTATGCAAATGGACAGTGCGGCGATTGGGGTGTTCACTGGCTCGACCAGATGTTGGTGTGGTCGGAAGAGAAAGCCCCCCGGAAAATCTCTGCTACCGGTTCGCGATGGATTAAGAAAGACAATTCAGATGCTCCGGATACTATGGTGGTTACTTACGAGTTCGAGAAGTTTACGGCTTTTTGGGAGCATCGTCAATATGGGGGCAACGACACAGAGAAGCACTATATCGGCACCTACTTTTATGGGTCGAAAGGGATTCTGCACATGGGATGGGAAGATGGATGGACATTTTACCCCACCAGTCAAAATGCAGAGGTAATCCATGAGGCTGCCCTCTATAAGAACCGCGACAGAGAGAATATTCTGGAGATGTGGAATAATCTGATCGACGCTATTCAGAATAACAGCAAACTTTTGTGCGATATCGAAACCGGTCATCGTTCCACCAATTTGAGTTTATTGGGTGTTGCTGCAATGAAGGCCGGTCGTTCGCTGGTGTGGGATTCTGCCAGAGAACGGTTTGTGAACGATAATGACGCCAATAAGTTACTGACGCGAACCTATCGTTCGCCCTGGAAATATCCGGTTTAGCGCCTGATTAATTGCATGTAGATGACTGCCTTACACATCAAATGGTGATGGCTTACGGGCTCTTATTGTGGCGTCGGTGCAGTAAAAATCCGAATGGGCATAAGTAGTCGAAGGGTATCGTTACTCTGTTGCGGGTCTATGCATCGGAGCCAGAGTTTTATCCCATCGTCTAAGGACTCTCTCTTGATGACGTGTAGCTCGGCCGGCTCGGAAAATGGCTTCTCCCCATCAGTATCTTCGGTAACAGTATCGGGCCGGTAGAGTACGCTCCAGCCTGTAACCGGAATCTCGCCCGGTGTAAATAATGAAAGCCAACTGTTTTGGGAGTGGTCCCATGGCGGGCTCTCCAATACCAGAAACGGTCCGGCAGGGGCGCCGGCAAAGAGTCGAATCCTGTTGCCATCCTGGCCTGAAAGAATCTGCGTAAAGGTTTGTGATCCGGCTTCATCGTTAATAACCATTTGGTTGTAACCCTCCATCAGCAAGAGTGCCGCCCTATTTTTTGCAAAGAGCGAATCGGCCGAAGAGCTGGTTATTACAAGGGGGTCGATGGTGTCTTTAAGTACGCACCCTCCAAGGGCGAGCAAACCCAAAATCAAAGATATCGCTGGCAGACAACGCAGGAGAGGGCGTCTTGACGCGCGAAAGAGACAAGAAAGGTTCATAGGCAACTATTCTATCGTTATCCAGGCTTCGATCGAAAGTGATTCATACAGAAAGGTTCTAAGATGGTGTTTTCCCTCAGGTAGAAGCGCGGGGTTAACCATAAAGAGCCCATCCTGAGCAGGAATGGCAACATTATCAAGATACCAGAGATCGGGCTGGCGGCCGGGGCTGCTTCGCAGATAAAGGGGAAAGGGTGAATCTGTTCGGACATACCTCTCTGCAACAGCAATCTCCGGCATCCCGTGAAGCGACCCGTTTGCTGAAACCAGCTGCCGTCGAAGGGTAGTGTCGATACAATAATCGGGGTTTGAAACGGTGCATTCCAACACCCCATAGCCCGCCGGTATTGCTATCTCGATGGTGGCTGCACCAGTGCCGACATTGGGAAGGCCCTGATTCAATTGCCAGAGATAGCTTGTCTTGGGCTTTTCTATTATCTGCTCGCCTCTGCCCGAGCCATCATCCACAACGCTAAAGGTATGCAGGGTGCCTGCAGTTGCATAACGCGGACCCTCCATACGCAAGCCTCCCACGCGTTGCGACACCGCAATTGTGCGCCAGGCCGACCATTCGCTAAAGCCGTGAAAATTGACCGCACGACTCCGAACCAGAATGGGATCGGGCGAGCTCCAGGCTTGGGGTATCATTAGTAAACTTCCCGCCAAAAGGCCCTGTTGCGAAGCCTGGAATTCAAAGCGTTCAGAGCGTTCCGCCTCTGCCTGTAATCGGTATTGGCTCCCCGGACAGAGGGGGTGGGAGGGAAGCAAAAAGGTAGGCACATCGGGTTTGGCCAGGATAAAATGAATTCGGATATAGGATCTATCCACATCGCCTTCGCTATATTGCTTCTCGTACCTGCAATCGATAGTGGTAGAAATGTAGGAAAGAATCATCCCCCTTTGGCTGTTTTGAAAGGCAAGCGGACTTCCCGGAAGTTGGAAATCGAGCGAATATTTGGCTGCAATGGCACCTCCGGCCACCAAATGGAGCGTGTCGAAATAGGTGGTAATCTCGATAGGACTCTCGTACGAAGAGGGTAGCGAAAAGACGTCTACGCTGGCATCCTCACGGGTTATCACTATAGCAGCCCCTGCCTCCGTTACTCCAGGCAAAGCAACGAACCAAAGTACCAGGATAACCGCGAACCATTTTATACGAAAAGGATGGGTCATATACTCATCATTTTTGGTAAAAATAGGCAAAAAAACGTTTGGAGGGGGCTCAGAATGGGTATCTTTGGCGCCTCATTATATCGATTATGAAGTCGAAAGAGATCACTGCAGAGCTTATCACCATTGGCGATGAGATTTTAATTGGACAAATTGTCGACACCAACTCCGCCTGGATGGCAGAGCACCTTAACGATATGGGGATTTGGGTGTCGCGTATTGTGAGTATTGGCGATAGTGCAGATGAGATTTCCGGTGCGCTCTCCGATGCATCACAGAGAGCTCACATAGTGTTAATAACCGGTGGATTAGGCCCTACACGCGACGATATCACCAAGTCGGTTATGGCTTCCTGGTTTAATACGACGCTTGTATCGGATGCAGCTTCGTTGCAACGTATCGAGTTGTACCTGCAAAAGAGAGGGGTTGCCATGAATCCCTTAAATGTAAAACAGGCAGAGGTGCTGCAATCGTGCACAGTGATTCCCAATTATTGCGGCACTGCACCCGGAATGTGGATGGATAAGGAGGGGGTGATTTTTGTCTCAATGCCCGGAGTTCCATCCGAGATGACCTCTATGATGGAAAGCGAAGTGCTGCCCCGGCTGAGAGAACGTTTTTCGCTTCCCTTTATACGGCATAAAAAGATTGTTACTAGCGGGATAGGCGAATCGGATCTGGCACTTCTAATCCAAGAGTGGGAGTTGGCCCTTCCATCACATATACGGCTTGCTTATCTGCCAACCGCCGGCTATGTTAAACTACGGCTTACTGCAAAAGGCGACAGCGTGTTACTTCTCGAAAACGAGCTGGAACAACAAACAGAAGCCCTCCAACACATTGCAGGGCGGTATATTTTGGGGCAAGAGGCAGAATCGCCCGAGGCATTGCTTGCCAAAAGATTGGTTGACAAAGGCCTGACCCTATCGGTGGCAGAAAGTTGTACCGGTGGCTATCTTTCTCATCGGTTTACAGCCCTTCCCGGTGCCTCCGCCTGGTATAGGGGAGGCGTTGTTGCCTACCATAACCAGGTTAAGCATACTATTTTGGGGATCCCGGAGCAACGGCTCGAAACCTATGGTGCCGTTAGCCGCGAAACTGTCGAAGCAATGGCTGTGTCGGTGCGCGAAATGATGGGGTCCCACTATGCAATTGCCATCTCCGGAGTTGCCGGACCCTCCGGAGGAACCGCGGTCAAGCCTGTAGGAACGGTCTGGATAGCGGTTGCATCGGCAAAAGCGGTTCATGCCAGACACTTTATGCTGGGAGGCGATCGTTCCAGAACCATAGTAAGAAGTGCCTTATGGGGCATCCAATTACTGCTTCAACTGCTTGAAGAGGAGAGAAGTAGTGCTAAGTAGGTGCGCAAGCCTTCTTAATACCGGAAAATCGACTCGTTTAAGGAGAAAAACTTGCGCAAATGTTTGATTTATTCGATTATTATAGCGACTTTTGCGCACCTAATTTAGAAAAAGAACAAGCAGTAATAAAATAGAGCGATGTCACAGGTTTGCGAAATTACAGGAAAGGTTGCGATGGTTGGAAACAACGTATCGCACTCAAAAAGAAGGACGAAAAGAACTTTCAAGCCGAATCTTTTTGTGAAGAAATTTTATCTCGAATCGGAAGATCGTTGGATCGATCTGAAGGTTTCTGCCGCAGGATTGCGCATTATCAACAGAAAAGGCCTGGAGGCAGCCCTGAAAGATGCCGAAGCCAAAGGGTTCATCAAATTTTAACGGAGGAGCAGAAAAATGGCAAAGAAGTCGAAAGGTAACAGAATTCAGGTAATCCTGGAGTGCACCGAACAGAAAGAGAGCGGACTTCCCGGAATGTCGCGTTATATTACCACCAAGAACAAGAAAAATACCCCCGACAGGATGGAGCGTCGCAAATACAATCCTATCCTTAAGAAGGTAACGGTTCATAAAGAAATTAAATAAGAGCATACCATGGCAAAGAAAGTAGTAGCTACCCTTAAGAACAAAGCCGCCGCTAAGAACGTTTCGAAGGTTATCAAAATGGTTAAATCCGAGAAAACCGGCGCCTACACCTTCCAGGAAGATATTATCCCTTCGGAGTTGGTAAAAGATTTTATGGAAAGAAAATAGTGCTCCGCACCCGATAGAAGAAAGGCTGCCCTTACAGGGTGGCCTTTTTTTATGCCTTTCAGTAAAATAACGCAGAATCGGATGTATATTTAATGCATGAAAACAAAGGGTTTAGTTCATATCTATTCTCCACTTCTGCGAATTGCGGCATGCATTTCTTCCGGCATACTGCTCATCTGTATGTTGGGTAGTTGTTCATCATCGGCCCTTACCGGGAAGAAGGTGATGGTCCCAATGAGGGACAATGTACGATTGTCTACCCTATTGCTCTTCCCCGAAAGCAATCAACCCTCCTATCCTGTTGTGCTTATCCGGACGCCCTACCAGAAGGAGCGCCTTGCTCCCCATTACCAGTTTCTTGTGGAGAATGGTTATGTAGTTGCTATTCAGGATGTAAGAGGTCGTTTTGGTTCGAGAGGCGTTTTTGAACCGTTTGTGAAGGAGGGCCCGGACGGATACGATGCCATAGAGTGGATTGCATCGCAACCCTGGTGCAATGGTAACATTGGCATGATTGGTGCTTCGTACGACGGATGGGCACAATATTGCGCGGCTGTCGAAAAGCCTCCGCATCTAAAGACCATCATTCCCA
>JBFWIG010000131.1:0-6963 GCA_050256115.1 Bacteroidales bacterium
ATGTCCCTCTTCGTGATCCGATCCGGTTTTGAGTACCAGGATAGGATCGCCCACCTCGTTTTCCGAATAGACCCGATTTTTTATCTGGCGGGCATTCTTATCAATTACGCTGTTGGCAGCGTTGACAATGGTTTGGGTAGAGCGGTAATTCTGTTCCAGTTTGTAGACTTTGTAATCGGGGTAGTCGTTGCGGAAATTGAGGATATTTTCAATTTTGGCTCCCCGGAAGGCATAGATGCTCTGCGCATCATCGCCCACTACGCAGAGATTACGGTGTGCCTCGGCCATTTTTTTTACAATCAGGTACTGTGCATAGTTGGTATCCTGATACTCATCTACTAAAATGTAGCGGAAATGTTGCCGGTACTTATCGAGGGCTTCGGGATGGTCGCGGAAAAGCACATTGGTGAGAATCAAAATGTCGTCGAAATCCATGGCACCGGCCTTGAAACAGCGAGCGGCATAGTCGGCAAAGATCTGGGCAATCATCGGTTTTCCCTGTGCTTTGTCGGAGGCCTGAATCTGGCTGTTTGCGGCATACACCTGAGGCGTTATCAGATTGTTTTTTGCTTGAGATATCCGGCCAAAAATGTCGTTGGGTTTGTATATCGTATCATCGAGTTGATACTGTTTAATAATCTGTTTTACCACATTCCGCGAATCCTGGGTGTCATAGATGGTGAAGGTGGAGGGATACCCCAGACGAGCGGATTCCTGCCGGAGAATTCTGGCAAAGATAGAGTGGAAGGTGCCCATCCAGAGCCTTTTGGCGGTATCTTCGCCCACCAGTGCTGCTATCCGTTCGCGCATTTCGCGGGCGGCCTTGTTGGTAAAGGTGAGGGCCAGAATGGAACGGGGCGCAATGCCCTGTTCAATGAGCCAGGCAATCCGATAGGTGAGGACCCGGGTTTTGCCCGACCCTGCCCCCGCGATAATCAGTGCCGGCCCTTTGTAGTTTACAACGGCCTCTTTCTGAACGTCGCTTAGTTGGCTAAGATAATCATTCACAGATATATATGGTTGTGTAAAGAAGGGGTTATGATCTAAAGCTGCAAAGGTACTATAATCTGCATCAAAAATAATCCGTATTATTGCAATGGATTAAACCCTCATATCGGCGTTATGAACACATTCGGACGAGCCGGTTTCCTCTTTGCGGGAGGATTCATCTTCTTTCTGTTTCTCTGTTTCAGTGCCGCCGCACAGATTTCCGCTCCTGCCGCCAAGGCAAAGCTTGCTGTCTCCTATTTTCCGCGAAACGGGCTGGTGCTCGACTCTATCTATCTCTTTTATCCGGAGGTGCCCTCACTTACCGCTCAACTGGAGGGGAACAGCGCCTCGCTCACTTTTCGCTGGCAAAAATATGACCCTTCCGGCTCCACTTTTGGCCCGGTCTTCCGCACTGAAACCGGTTCCTCCTCTGCGGTTTCCGATCTGGCCGACGGAGGGTACAGGGTTACCATTTCGGCTGCCGGAATGGCCGATACCTCTTTTGTGGCCTGGTGTTACCCGTATAACGGCATTAACCTCTCGCTCGTAAAGGATGGCTCCGGTAATCTGCCGTTTGGATCTTATACCTGTCAAACCCTTTTTTTGGTGAGTAATCCCTCTTTGGTTCGGCCGTTTCTCTATTACGATCCCTTTACCGGAGAGGCCTATTCCGATTTTGAAGCCAACTTGTTTAACCGCTATTTTGTTTTTTCCTGGTCGGGGGCTCCGGCTCTGCAACCGTCCGATCTTACAAACGGAAAGGCTGCTTGCCGGGTGATGAACCCGCCCTATGTGGATACGCGTTTTACCGTTCAGGTTACCGATCCTTTTTCGGGCGAGAGTTATTCCGATCACCTCTTCCACGCCTCTATCCGTCCGCGGGCCGTTTTGCAGGCAGAGCCGGTTACCGATGGAAACGGGAAGATGTCGGCGCCGCTATTGGTGCGTTTTTCTAACCAGTCGCTCAATTCCGACAGGGCTGTTCTCGTGCTCGATCATGAGGATAGATCGGTAGAGCCTTTCTCTCAGGCCGATTATACCTACACCACGCCACGCCCCAATGCGTACGATAAGTTCCCGTACAGGCCGGTGCTTACCGTCGAGAAATGGGGCCTGGTGAATGGGGTGCAGGTTCCGGTTTGCAGAGATAGTATGCAGGTAGAGATCACCGTAGAGCGGTCGTTGTTGCAGGTGCCGAATGTTTTTACCCCGGGTGGGGCCAATCCCTATTTTAAGATGTACGGGGTGTCGATTAAGCATTTCGAGATCTATATTTTTACCCGTTCGGGCAAGCAGATTTACAGTTATAAGGGGAACGATCTGAATAACTGGCAGGGATGGGATGGCACCACCGATAAGGGAGCCAGGGCAGCCGACGGTGCTTATATTTATGTGATTAAGGCCACCGGATGGGATCCCGACGATAAGCGGCCCCAGCAGGATAAACGGTATGAAGATGGGGTTTTTAAGGGTTTTTTCTATTTATTCAGGGCTGATTAATGGGCATGATGCGTACGGTTTTTACACTTTTTCTGGGATTATTCTTGTTTGGAGCCTGTTCGCCCCAAAAGGTCAACCCTATTCCTCCCAAGCAATTTGAGCGCATCCTTACCGATATGCAGCTAGCTACTGCCTTTTTGGGACGCAATGCATACTCTTATATTCCGCCGCCCGATTCGCAGAACTACTATATGAGTGTGGTGGCTCACCATGGTTTCACAACCGAAGAGTTTAACCGGACCATTGCCTATTACGCCCGACATCCCAAGCAGTTTGATCGTGTTCTGGAAGGGGTTCAACGCAGAATTGCCCGCATGGAGGGGCCCGCTATCGTGGCCGATTCGCTCTATCGGATTGAGCTCGAAGTGCAGAGAAAGATCAGGTTCGACAGTATTCGTTTAACGCGTATGGCCGATTCGCTGTGGGTATTCGGGTACGATTCGGTACAGATTTTCCGTGCAGAGACCGAACGTTTGCTTCTTCGCAAAAAGGCTCAGGAGGAGGCTCCCCGCACTTCTCGTCCTGCGGGTAGGCGGCTTACCCCCTCGGTACCGCCCCGAATCCGATAATTTTTTTGTTGTGCGAAAAATTGCCGCCCAATATGTTATGCCCGGCGACGGCTCTCTGCTGTTGAGGGGGATGGTTACGCTCGATGATGCGGGAACTGTGCTTGAGATTACCAACAACCACGGCTCTTTGAAGGAGCGCGAAGGGGTTGAATTTTATAACGGGGTATTGATTCCCGGCCTGGTTAATTGCCATCTTCATTTAGAGTTATCGCATCTTTTGGGAAGGATTCCGCAGGGTGGAAACCTGGCAGCGTTTATCGAGGCGGTGGGCAGTTTCCGGCAGGAGTTCTGTAGTCCGGAGGTGATGCAGGCAGCCGATCGTACCCTTTTTGAAGGGGGCACCGTGGCTTGTGCCGATATTTCGAACCACGCCTTGTCGGCTCCGGTTAAGGCAGAGAGTGCTATAGCGTATCGAACCTTTGTAGAGCTCTTTGGAACCGATCCTGCTGCAGCCCTCGCTGTGGTGCAGAGAGGGCAGGCGTTGTGCGGTGAGTTTGCCAATTATAATCTGCCTGTTTCGCTTACTCCCCACGCTCCCTATTCGGTCTCTCCTCTGCTGTGGGAGGCTATTCTCGCGGCGCATCGTGCCTCGCCGCAGATGCATCGGCAAGGCATCTCTATTCATCTTGCCGAATCGGATCTTGAAAATGAGATGTTTCTCAGGGGAACCGGAGCGCTGGCCCGATATGTGCAGAGCAGGCCGGGTGCCTTTTTCAGGGTTGCGCCGGGCGTCCGTTCGGTGCAGGCGATGCTTCCGCTACTCTCCTCTTTCCGCCAGGTGTTGGCCGTTCATAACACGTTTCTGAATGAGGCCGACCTGGAGGCCATTTTAGCGGTTCGCACTCCCTTCTATTTTGTACTTTGTCCCCGTTCCAACCTCTACATGGGCAATCCGCTTCCTCCTGTTGAGCTTTTGCAGCGAAAGGGAGTGGCTATTTGTTTGGGTACCGATAGTCTGGCTTCAAATGGTTTGCTCTCGGTGTTAGCAGAAATGGCTGTTATTCAACGCCATTTTCCTTCTATTCCCCTGAGTCGGCTGGTTTCCTGGGCAACCTGTAACGGAGCCAGGGCTTTGGGTTTGGATCACCGTTTTGGCATGCTCCGGCCGGGCTTGCAACCCGGAGTGATGTTGCTCGAGAATCTCGATCTTCATCAACTTCAGTTAACACCCGAAACTACCCTTCGGCGTCTGGTTGGCTAATCCCACTCAATTTTGGGTTTTGTCTTGTTTTTATTGGGCGAATAGTTATACTTTTGTTGCATGAAAAGAGTCGCCGAAATAGTAGCTCCTATCCTGGCAAACAAGTATTTGCTGGCCGGGGTACTGTTTCTGATCTGGCTGGCATTCTTTGACCAGAACAGTATTCTGAGTCGTATCCGGGCCCTTAGGGAGCTCCATCAACTGGAGGATAAGGCACTCCATTACCAACAGAAGATAGAAGCGGACAGGAAGCGGGTTGAGGCACTCAGTTCAGGGAACGAGGCCTTAGAAAAATTTGCCCGCGAAACCTATTATATGAAGGCTCCCAATGAGGAGATCTTTCTGATTGAAGAGTAGCCTCTCTGCGCTTTATCCTATCTTTTTATCCTCCTCTCTCAGCCGCAGTACTATTTGGGGGAAGGTTTGTGGAAAGTTCTCCCAACCCGCGGCCTCAGCAAGTTTAGAGCAGGCCTCCTGAACCGGTTGTTTTACCAACCCGCTCCGTACGCAGTAGTTCAGGTATTTTACCATCATAAATCCGTTGAACCAATTGAAGAAGCGTTTGGTAAACCGTTCGGGCGAACTGCTGTGGGTTTGCAACTCCTGCCATTTCAGAAACCATTGCTCTTGTTCCAGGAAGGGGCCTGTCAGCAGGTTTTCGGCACTCTCTCTTGCAGTAACCGGAATAGCCGATAACCGGGGCGCATACCAAAGGGGTATCTGTTCGAAAAAGGGTTTGATCTGCCGAAACGATTCGAAAGCGTAGGTGTCGAGGCTCTTCTCCGCCTGCTCCATCCAGTGCCGCATCTGTGCTCCTGTGCCGAATGGTACTCTGTCGGAGCATCTGGGCGAGGGGTAAACGGTGGTACGGTGAATATGTGCGTAGTGTTGCAGAGGCATAATTTTGTGGAGGAAATAGAAATCCTCACCGGCGGTTCGTCGATTCATTCCCCCTTGTAACGCATAGATGTCGGCTCGCACGGTAAAAGCCGAGCCCACTGTGTGGTAGAAATAGGGAAACCCGCAATAGCGCATAGCCTGCGAAAGGTAGCGAAGGTGACTCTCATACTGCACGATGCCCTGATAGATTTGGGGCGAAAATTCGGTTCCGCTAAGGGGATGCTCAAAGTATACAGAGGCACCTCCGGTTTGGGGATGCCGGGCGAAATGCTCCTCGATGGCGCAAAAATAGTTGGGGCAGCAGGTGGTATCGGAGTCGAAACCTGCAAGGATGCCCCTGCTGTTTCCTGCCTTGAGAAACCGGATCACTGCCTGATCCATCACTATTTTTCGGGCCATTCCGGCCCCCGCGTGTTTTCGGGGAATGGCCTCAACCAGTATGGGGTGGCAAGAGAAGCCTTCTCGTCGGTGCTCTTTTGCCCAGCAAAGCGTCTGTTGGTATCCCTCTCTGGTTAGCGTCAGCTCTTCCGAATTTGCCTGTTCGGGCGTATTAAACAGGATAAGTACCTCGACAGAGCAGGAGGGGGGATTGGCCGCGAAAAGCGAATCGAGTGGCAACAGAGGATCGGGTTCTTTGAATGCCGGGATGCATACCACAATACCCAGCTGCTGTGCCGGAGGCTCTTCTATCATTGCCGCAACACCATGACGGTTCAGGTAGTGTAAAAGAGGCTGCAGCATAGATTATCTGTTGCTTGTGCAGCAGAACTGTTGCACAGGATTGCGGTGCGTAAGGCTATTTGGTTGCCTGCGGCGATTTAAACCGGGCATTCATACCTTGCAAAACCTGGTAGGTAATGTCGAGACCCTGCTCGGCAAAGAGAATATTGCCTCCGAATGAGTTGCCCAGCACGTAGGTGTAGCCCTCCTTTTTGCCCACCTCTTCGAGATAGATCATAATTTCATTGAGAATTTGCCGGTAGGAGACCTGCTCCTCTTCGGCCAGTTGTACCCGGTAGTTTTCGGCCAGTTGCATCAACGACTGGTTTTCCTGTTCGAGTTGTGCGGCCTCTTTTTCGGCATCAGAACGAGTTACCAATGTTTTTTGTACTCTGTCGCCCAGGTCGTTGGCTCTTGTCTGAAGTCGTCTTTGCTTGGAGGTGATTTCGGAGTTATATTGGTTCTGCTTATCCTGAAATTTGTCGCGGAGCGATTTCCAGAGTTCCAGATTCTGTACCAGCGTGTCGATGTTTACAAAAGCTATGGTGCCGACAGGTCTTTGCAAGGCAAGGGTATCGGTGCTTTCGGCCTGCGAAGTGTTGGTCCGTGAGGGGGTGAAGTGCAGGACGTAAAGAACAACGATGGCTGCTGCTAGAAGGAGCTGTATAATCAGATTCTGGTTTTTCATAGATAGCTGTTTCTGCTAAAGAGGTTAATGAGAGCACAAAAATAGGTTTTCCACCGCGATTTCCAAATCATCGCTTAAGGATTTTTGACCTATCCTAAATCGCTTATTTTTTCTATGTCGTTTACATTCAATAGCTTGATTTTTCGTCCATCAATGGCGATGATTCCCTCCGACGAGAAGGCCGACAGTGTGCGAATGGCATTTGAGGTGGTCATATTCGAAAGGTTGGCAATATCTTCGCGCGACAGGTAGACCTTTAAGGTTTTTTCGTCTTTTTCAAATCCGTAGGTGTCGCGTAGGAAGAGCAACGAATCGGCCAGTCTTCCTCTGATATGCTTTTGTGTGAGGCTCAGCGTGCGGTAGTAAGCAAAGCCCAGTTCGATTGCCAGCGATTT
>JBFWIG010000132.1:0-6907 GCA_050256115.1 Bacteroidales bacterium
CCTTCACCCCAAAGGCTTTTGGGTCGGGTCTGGCAGGGGCCGCTGTTTTGAGTGCCATTCGGTACGGTGTGGCGCGGGGGCTCTTCTCGAACGAGGCAGGTCTCGGTTCTGCCCCCATTGTAGCCGCTGCGGCCAAAACCCGCAATCCCGTGCGTCAGGCACTGGTCTCAGCCACCGGTACCTTTTGGGATACGGTGGTGGTGTGTGCCCTAACCGGGCTGGTGTTGGTTTCGAGCGTGCTTGCCCATCCCGATATAGATTACTCGCAGGGAGCCGTACTTACCAAGGCTGCCTTCGACAAAATCCCGATTGTGGGATCGCCACTTTTGGTTTTCGGCCTCCTCACCTTCACCTTCTCCACCATTTTGGGGTGGTCGTATTACGGCGAAAAGGCCATCGAATACCTGGGCGGAAAGCGGATTATTCTCCTCTACCGATGGGTTTGGATTGGTTGTGTCTTTCTCGGTGCAGTAGCCAATCTCCAGATGATATGGAATCTGGCCGATATCATGAATGGCCTGATGGCCATTCCCAACCTTATCTCGCTTCTGCTCCTCAGTAAGGTAATTGCAGCCGAAACCGACCATTATCTGTGGGGAGGCAGGCTGGGACGTTACGAGCGTCACTAAGCAATGTAATAATGGTTAATGGTTAATGGTCTGTTGCGCTTGGCGCAACAATGGTTAATGATTAATGTTCTGGTACGCGCAAGCGCGAAACAACCAGCAATGTTCTCTAAAAATTCGCGCTTGCGCGTTCTAACTCATTTACCATTCACCATTGACCATTCACCATTCACCAGTGTTACCTTGTGTGCTAAAGTATATGTTCGGAGAAGGCCTTGCCCAATCTGGGATTCGACTCCATCTCTTTCTCAAAAAAGAACTTTTCGTCCGAAGAAGCCGGTTTTAACTGATCGAGCCAGGTGGCTTTCGGATCGTATTTTGCAAAAAACGGGACCCCCACCCACTCGGGATTTCTGGCCTGCAGAAATCGCAGCACAAAGAGTTTTTCTCCCTGTATTTCGGCCGTTCCCAAAAACTGTACCTTTCCGGGATGGGCACTCATGCTGGGTCCTCTCACAGTCCGGCACACCCCGCTCACCTGCCGATAGGCCTGACGGTAAATGGATCCGCATTTTTCTAGCGGCAACTCAAAAAAGTGTTTACAACCGGTATCGCGAGCCACAAACATATAGTAAGGGATACAATTCAGATCGACCTGTTTGCGCCACAGTGCCGCAAAAATTTCGGGTGAATCGTTGATATGTCGTAAGATAGGCGTTTGCGTGCGAATCTGCGCCCCTGTATTTCGGATCCGTTTAATGGCTGCCTCAACCGCGGGGGTAGAGAGCTCTACGGGGTGGTTAAAGTGTGCCTGAATAGCCAGATTTTTACCTGAAGCCACAATTTTCTCGAAAAGAGCGATTATCTCATCCGAATCGGGATCGGAGAGAAACCGATAGGGCCAATACGACAATGATTTGGTACCAATCCGGATGGTTCGGACATGTTCCAGCCCCGGTTCGAGCAGCGACTCCAGATAACTTTTCAGCAGCCCCGACTTCATCACCATCGGATCGCCCCCGGTAAAGAGTACATCGGTTACCTTAGTGTGTCGTTTCAGATATTTACAGAGCAGATCAATCTCCTTCATGGAGAATTTCAACGACTCAATACCGGCAAATTGCGGCCACCTGAAACAGAAGGTGCAATAGGCATGGCACGTTTGCCCTTGTCCGGGAAAGAAGAGCACCGTTTCGCGGTATTTATGCTGAATGCCTTTTAATACCCTCCCGTCGAGCGAGGGTACATTATGCGCCTGACCCGCGGGATTGGGGTTAAGCGTCATCCGGATACGGTGCACCAAAGCGTCGATCTCCTCTTTTCCTGCCCCCCGCTCGATTGCCTCCTTCATCGCATCGAAGTGCCCTTTCCGGAGCATCTGCTTACGGGGAAACGTTAGCGTAAACATCGGATCTTCGGGGATATTATCCCAGTTGATCAATTCGTCTACAACATAGTTATTGGCTTTAAACGGCAGAACTCTTCCCACCACCTCTATTGCCTCGATAATCTCAGGGCTGAGTTTCTGGATTTGGGGGATTTTTTTGAAATTGTGAAGCGAAAAAGATTGGTATCCGTTTTCTTTCATTCGTTATATGTTTAATGAATAATTATGTAAGTGCTCTGGTGCTCTGGTGCATCGAAGCGCTCTGCGCTTCGAGAGCTCTGGTGCTTTAGTGCTTTAGTGCACTATAGCACTATCCCTCCGCGCTTGCGCGTATTTGTCGTTTTGCGCGCAGCGCAGCTCTTGAAGCGCGCAAGCGCTTCGATGCACCAGAGCACCTGCGCGAAGCGCATTAACCATTCACCATTTGCGCGAAGCGCACCAGCGGTCTAATACATTTGATTTTTAGTGTTTAATGCACTAAAAAGCGGGATATTTGGAGGGGTTCTTTTGCAAGTATACGCAAAAATGGGTAAAAATCCATAGCTTTTTTTTGTATCTTTACTCTGCTTTTTGCCTCCGCTGCAACGGATAGTGAGGTCAGAAATCTTTGCGTTCATTCTTTTTATTAAACTATACTTCTATGGAAAAGAGCATTAAAGGTACCCGCACAGAACAAAACTTGTTAAAATCTTTTGCCGGCGAATCGCAGGCCCGCACCCGTTACACCTATTTCTCGAGCGTGGCAAAAAAAGAGGGTTTCGAACAGATTGCAGCTGTCTTTATGGAAACCGCCGAGCAGGAAAAAGAACATGCAAAGCGCTTTTTTAAGTTCCTCGAAGGGGGCATGGTAGAAATTACTGCATCCTATCCTGCCGGGGTAATTGGTACCACCGCCGAAAACCTGGCTGCAGCTGCCGAGGGTGAGAACGAAGAGTGGTCTATTCTCTATCCCGAATTTGCCAAAATTGCCGAAGAGGAGGGCTTCAAAGCGGTTGCACAGGCATTCAAATCGATAGCGGCAGTCGAAGCCGAGCATGAAGCCCGCTATCGCACGCTGCTCGATCGCGTTGCTTCCGGAACCTTCTTCGAAAGAGACGAACCAATTGAATGGCAGTGCCGTAACTGCGGATACATCCACAAAGGCAAAAAGGCCCTCGAGAATTGTCCTGCCTGCCAGCACCCCAAATCATTCTTTGAACCGAAGAAAACGAATTATTAGTTAGTGCTCTAGTGCTCTAGTGCTGCGTTGGCACGCGGATTTAGCAGAAGAGGGTGGTTTCCAATGTGTTTTACTTGGAGCCATCCTCTTTTTTTGAAATAAATCCTTAATTATTCCTAAAAAGTGAACTAGTTATTCTACTATTAGATATTTTTAAACCATCATTAACCATTCACCATTCACCATTCACCATTAACTCCTGTCTTATGTTTGCGTTATTTGGTTTGTTACAGCTCACCTTTTTTTTGGGTGGTTTAGTCTTATGCATTCTGCTTCCTATAGCAGCCATAATCGACATTGTTCGCAGTAACTTTGAAGGTAACAATAAGTTAATTTGGGTTATTGTAGTTATCGCCTTTAACTTCCTGGGTGCCCTTCTCTACTTCCTGATTGGTCGTAACCAAAAGATCTAATGCAGAAAACGAAGTCTTGGGCCCGTACGCTCTACATAATGGGAGCGGTGGGTGTTGTGGTAGGGGCAGTCGATCCTTTAGAGGGATCGGTTCTCATTACGTTCGCCAGTGGATTGATGGCCCTTGCTACCGGCATAACCCGGGATCGCCACCGGCGCATTTTTCTCCTCGCCTTTCTCCTGATACTGTTTGGCGTGGGGAGTATGATCTATATCTCTACGCTCGGCGGGCTCGGTGCCGGCCAACTCTCCTGGTGGTGGGGGCTCTTTATAGCGCCCTATCCCGCAGGCTGGATTCTCACCGTAATTTACATAGTGAAACGGCTGTTGAAACCAAAAACGGAGGAAATGCCTTAGTGCTCTAGTGCTCTAGTGCACCCGCGCGAAGCGTACATTCACCATTCACCATTCACCGTTAACCACTTGCGCGCCAGCGCACCGGAGCGATGGGTCCCTGCCCAACTTATCCAATGTCTCCGAGGCCAGTTACCTCCAAACGGCCAGAGCTCTATGTTACCCTAATCATTATAGCATTGCGCTTTAGCGCAGCATTTGAAGCGCGAACGCGCTTCGAAGCATTAGAGCATTAGAGCACTCAAAGTGCATTTGCACTTTGAAGCATTAGAGCACTTGCACGAAGCGCACTAGCGCATTTTTGCATTCAGGTTCATCCATACCAAAATCGGGTTGTCGGTCTCTTTGAGTTTGTCGATGCCTGTTTGTTGGTAGAGTTGATTGTAGAGGGCTATCTGTGTTTCGTAGCGGGCTTTTATGGCGGGGTCTTTGGTTTCGGCTGTGAGTCTGGCCACTTCGGCCTGGTAGTATTCGGGCGATTGGGCGCGTTCGCGCAGGAATTGGTCGGCACCTTTCCAGGTGAGGAGGGCAGAATCGTTGGCAAACATCCATCTTTCGGGGACGAGGCCGTAGATTACATCGTCGTACCAGGTGTTTCTGTAGTGGTAGGTGTGCTGGTTTTTCTTGGAGTGGAGAAAGGTGTAGACCCGGCCCTGATACCCGTAGCTGAATTGCAGAAACGACGGGGTTTCCATGTATTCTCTGATTTCGCTGCAGACCCACGACTTTGTGAGTTGTGATGAGGTTTGTGCTTCGCCCAATTGACGGATCCCTTCGGCGGTAATCTGCTTGTCGCCAAAATCGATTATGGTTCTGGCAATGAGGCGAGTGGGTGTTACTTCATAAACGGTGTTGCTGAGGTAATCGTTAAAGTATACCGTAGCGGTAGGATTCCCTGAGAAAAATCGTACTCCTCTGAGGCAGTAGCCTTTAAAGTCGGTATTGATGGGCAGGTATTCGAAGAGCGACCTGTTTTTGGTGATAATTCTCAGGTTATTCATATCACCGTTCCAGTGCAAATTGTTTTGGTAGTGGCAAAAGGTGTCGGTTGCCACCATCGCTTCGGGGATGCCGGTTTTAAAGGTAGCCTCTTTCTTAAACCGTCCGTCGGCCAGGTTGTAACAGATCACCTTTTGCAGACACATAGCCACGATGCACGATTCGGCCGTGTCGATGGCCAGATGGTTTAGGGCAGAGTATTCGCCCGGACCCTCTCCCTCGGCAGCAATTTTCCACACAAACTTTCCCTGAGCATCGAACGAAAAGATGGCTTTCGACTGCTTGTCGAGAAGATAATAGTGCCCTTTATAGGGGATAATCTCATCGATCGAACCAATCAGACATTCGGTGCGGGTTTCGAGTGGCAGAAAAGTGTAGTGCGAAAAAATCTCTGAGGCAACCCCTCTGGGTTGCGCCTGAAGGGGATCTACCTGATAGGTTTTTGCAGACCCCATATCGGCCGACGATACAGTAGCGTCGGGTTTACACGAGAATAACAGCAAGGCACAACCCAACCCTGCGACAACAGACCGAAGTGTTCTCATGGCAATATAGATTTAGTAGTAAGTAGTAGTTTTCCGACACACCAAATCTATATATTGTTTTTTATAAATGAACCATATATTCGGTTTATTTATTCAAATCGACTTATTTACGATAAATAGAGGAATTTTTACTTTTTCGGTTTTACCAATAGGATATTGGGAACGGGGGCCTTATCTACGCCGGCGCCCAGCCAGAAACTGAGGTGTGGGGGTTGGTTGTAGGTTACGTTTTGCCAGGCTACGCCCAGGCGGTATACGGGGTCGTGCATGAGGGTGTACATGCGGTGTTCGGTGGGGAGGGTGGTGGTGTAGATGCGCAGCTCGCTGTTGTTGGGCGAACGGAAAATCATCTCCTCACGCCAGTCGCCCAAGATATCGGCACTCAGGTTGGGATTGCCCTTGGAGTTCATGCTGGTGGCCGCACCTTCGGCAACAAAGATGGTACCTGTTTTGTATTTGTCTACCCGGTTGCCATTTTGCAGCTGGCGGGTGAGATCGCCATCCCACCAAATCACAAAATTGGCCGAAGAGGGCATGGGGCCGATGGAGTCGCCTTTCATGTTCAGGAGCCCGTATTTGCGCGAAAACCACATCTCGGCACCCGGATTTGCAGGGTCGATATCCGCGGCCACACCCCCCCCGATATCTTCGCCGTGCGCACCCTGCCAAAGCACGCGTTTCTGACCGGGGCTGTAGAGCGAGGCTCCGGGGCCGGTTTCGTTCTCCTCTTCCAACTCATGGATGGTAAAGACCTCAAGGCCGGGGTTAGAGGGATCCAGATCGCTCACATGCATGGCATCGCCATGGCGGAAACCGGTGGTATACATGGGCGAACCGTCGTGGTCTACCACCATCGATCCGAAAATAATCTCATCGCAACCGTCGTTGTCTACATCGGCCACACTCAGATTGTGATTGCCCTGGCCTGAAAAGGGATTCTCGCGATTCTTCGAGTCGAACACCCAACGCAGCGTAAGTTCTCCTCCGCGCCAATCCCATGTGGCCAATACCGAACGGCCGTAGTAGCCGCGAGTCATTACCACACTCGGGTGCTTGCCGTCGAGATAGGCAATACAGGCCAGAAAACGGTCTACCCGGTTGCCGTAGCTGTCGTTGCCCCGGTTGCCGCCATCGCCGCCCCAGGCCCCTACATCGCCGCGGGGAGGCACATACTCTACCGTCTTCATCACGGCACCGGTCTCGCCGTTAAACACCGTAAAAAATTCGGGACCCTCCAGAATTCGGCCGGCACTGTTGCGGTACACCTTAGACGAGTCGCCAATCACCGTGCCCACACCATCGATAGTGCCGTCGGCGGTTTTACAGGCAAACTCCGCCTTCCCGTCGCCATCCAGATCGTACACCATCATCTGCGTGTAGTGCGACCCTTCGCGAATATTCTTGCCCAGATTAATCTCCCACAGA
>JBFWIG010000133.1:0-6907 GCA_050256115.1 Bacteroidales bacterium
GCTCGCGTATGTTGGCCATTGTGCTCACCGAAAAAATTCCGACTGCCGATCTAAAAGTATCTGAGGTGGTGGCACTGGGCCGACAACCCTATACCGGTTTTTTTGGAGGGCTGAATACCCGCGATTACCGGAAAATAGAGGAGTCTATGGAGAAAACGGCCATATCGCATCTCGCATCTAAAAGGATGGCCGATTTAAGCGATGGCGAACGCCAAAAAACAATGATTGCCAAAGCACTAACACAGGAGTGCCCCATTATTATTCTCGACGAACCCACCGCCTTCCTCGATCTGCCCAGCCGATTCGAGATGATGTCGCTATTGCATACACTGGCCCGCGAAGAGGGGAAGAGCATTCTCCTCTCTACCCACGATCTGGAGTCGGCGCTATTACTGGGCGACAGATTATGGCTCCTCTCTGCCAACCAACCACTGACAATAGGCTGTCCGGAAGATTTGATTCTGTCGGGCAAATTCGGTGCCTGTTTCGAAAATGAGAATCTTCGCTTCGACACGGCTTTGGGCACCTTCCGATTTATCCGAAAGGAGTGGACCCCAGTTCGTCTGTTGGGCGAAGGCCCCCTGAAACATTGGGTAGAAAATGCACTGGTACGAAACGGCTATCGGCCACGCACCCATGAGGGAGCGTGTACCATCGAGATATCATCAACAACCGAGCCCCGCATCCTGCTTACTGCGCCGGGCTTCAGGGCAGAGCCCGCCTCGGTAGAGGCGCTGCTCGATACCCTGTATAGCCTGAAGCAAATGTAGCAGATTAGAGCCACTTCACCAGCGGAATGTCCTGACGGTGGGGAAGATCACGGTTCTTGGGAAAGAGTCTGATTCCAAAATCATAGGTGCCGGCACGATCGCCGGTCATGCTACCCTGAAAACGGACCTGATCGCCCTCAGCAGAGATATGGGTCAGTTCGGTTGTCTGTACCAGACGGGGTGCACCGGAAACAGAATCGGGCTCAACCGTTATCACCTCAACCCCCACATCATCGGGCATCAGCTCTTTCAAATCGAGAACTACCTCAATCTCGTAAGGCTTCCCTACCACAAAGACCCCTTTCCCGATATCGGGCCATTTTACCTCGAGCAGCTCGATACTACTCCAACCGCGCATAATCTTCTTTTTCCAACTTGAGATCTCTTTTGCCAGTTCGTAATCACGGCTTTTAAGTTTCTTAAATCGGGCAGATTGCGGAATATAGTATTGCTGCATATAATCGTGCAACATCCGGGTGGTGGTGAAATTCGAAGCCACTCTGGCAATAGAGTTCTTCACATACCCGACCCACCGTTCGGGAATGCCGGCTGCATTCCTTTCGTAGAAGGCGGGGGCAATTTCGTTCTCAATGAGGTTGTAGATGATAGAGGCATCGAGTTCATCCTGGAGACGATCGTCCGAATAGACTATCTTGTCGCTAAGCGCCCAGCCTGCATCGGGTACATATCCTTCGTACCACCAACCATCAAGTACACTAAAATGCAATCCTCCGTTCATTACCGCCTTCTCGCCGCTGGTTCCCGAAGCCTCAAGGGGTCGGGTAGGGGTATTCATCCAAACATCAACACCCTGTACCAAATGAGAGGCAAGCTCCATATCGTAATTCTCGAGGAACAAGATTTTGCCCACAAACTCCGGCCGTTTCGATATCTCGACAATCATTTTTATCAAATCCTGACCCGCTTTGTCGGCAGGGTGAGCCTTGCCGGCAAACAAGAACTGCACAGGGCGCTCTTCGTTGTTCACAATTTCGGCAAGTCTGTTCAGATCCTTAAATAGGAGATGTGCCCGCTTATAGGTGGCAAAACGACGGGCAAACCCAATGGTGAGATTTTTTCCGCTCAGGCTCTCCAGCACCTCAACCAGATATTTCGGATCTTCGGTATTCTGATTCTGGGCAAAATCTACCCGCGAATCAATATACCGGATCAACTTTTCGCGCAAATCGGTACGAATAGACCACACCTCTTTGTCTGGCACCTCATAGATCCGGTTCCAGCACTCCTTATCCATTTGCCGGTCCACAAAATCGTTGCCAAACCGCGACTCATAGAGTTCGCGCCACTCTTTGGCTGTCCAGGTGGGATAGTGCACCCCGTTGGTAACATAGCCCACATGTAGTTCGTCGGGCACGTAACCCGGCCACATCCTGGCAAAAATATCCTGGCTCACCTTCCCGTGCAACTTGCTCACGCCGTTCATCTCCTGCGAAAGCGATGCCGCCAGATAGCTCATCGAGAAACGCTCGTTGGGGTCGGAGGCAACAATGCGTCCCAAACCCATGAAACGCTCCCAGGAGATTTTAAGACGAGCAGGATAATGCGATATATAGCTCTGAATCAATCCTTCCGGGAAAGCATCATGACCGGCAGGAACGGGTGTATGTGTGGTAAAGAGGGTCGACGACCTAACCAGCTCGAGCCCCTCAGAAAAGGTGAGATTCTCCTGATTGATAAATTCCGAAAGCCGTTCGAGTCCGATAAAGGCGGCATGTCCCTCATTGCAGTGGAAGAGGTCGGCCTTTAACCGAAGCGCTCTTAGTGCTCTGATACCTCCGATACCCAACAGCAACTCCTGCTTGAAACGATTCTCCTCGCCTCCGCCATAGAGCTGATGGGTTACAGAACGATCTGCTTCGAGATTGTCTTCATAATCGGTATCGAGCAGATAGAGATCTACACGGCCTACCTGAACCCGCCATATCCGGGCATAGAGATTCCTGCCGGGAAGGGCTACAGCCACTCTGATCCAATTGCCCTGATCGTCGCGGACGGGTTGAACCGGACGCTGAGCAAAGTTTTGGGGTTCGAAATTGTGAATCTGATCGCCTCTGGCCGAAATCTGCTGTTTGAAGTAGCCATACCTGTAGAGCAGCCCTACCGCAACCATGGGGACATTTCTGTCGCTTGCCTCCTTCAGGTAGTCGCCTGCCAGAATACCCAGCCCACCCGAATAGATTTTCAGCGAACTGTGGAGGCCATACTCCATACTAAAATAGGCAATCTTCGGCCCTTTAGCCTGCTCTTTCTGCAACATATACTCCGTATACCGGGCATACACCTTCTGTAGCCGGGCCATAAATGCTTTGTCTTTGGCCAAATCGAGCAGCCTTGTAAAAGGGAGTCGTTCGAGAAAGAAGACAGGATTTTGTTCCACACACTTCCACAACTGGGCATCGATCAAAGCAAACAGATCGGCAGCATCGGGATTCCACGACCACCAAAGGTTCTTCGAAAGCTCTTCGAGGGGAAGAAGCGTTTGGGGAACATTCTTCTCCACCAAAAGCCGACGCCATTTGGGCTGCAACTCGGCACTGAAACTGTCTACGGGAGGCAGATGCTCACTCAAATCGCGCTTGATATGACTTTTCGGCAGTCGGGCGGCCTGGTTATTGAGTGCTATACGATAAGCATCATAGTAGTACTCTACAAAATTTTTCCAAAGAGCAATGCGTGAGGCGTTGAACGCCTCTTTGCGAGCCTTCTCCATCTCCTCGCCACTCCATTGGGTAGCCTCACGAATATAGCGGCTCATCTCGCTAACCACAAAAACGTCGTTTGTGTCGTCGCGCTCAATCACCTTAACGCCATCCTGCTGTCCGGTGAGATAGGTCTTAACCCATAGCCCAAAGCCGGCAAGGGTTGTGGTAATGGTAGGTACATGAAAGGCAAGGCTTTCAAGGGGTGTATATCCCCAGGGCTCATAATAAGAGGGGAATACGGTCATGTCGAGCCCCATAAGGAGCTGGTAATAGGAGAGATTAAATATGCCGTCATTCCCGTTAAGATAACAGGGCACAAACATAATCTTCACTTTACTTTCGGCATCATTATGCAGGCCGGCACTTCCGATTCGCCGAAGAATGGCATCGTAATCGGCATCATGAAGATTGTGTGTCAGATACTTATTGCCTGCGTTGGGCTGACCTCCGTCTGTGAGAATCTGCTGGATATCTTTGCGTGCTCCGTAATGGTTGGCCGGAATGAGCAGGAGAGCAATCACCTCGCGTGCGGGGGCCTCCCCCTCTGCGAGGGCTTTCATTGCATCGATAAAGAGATCGATACCTTTGTTTTTGAACTCATACCGCCCTCCGATCCCTACAAAAAAGGGATTATCCGAAACCGATCCAAAAAGGGCTTTCGAAACCTGCTGTAACCGCAGGCGCGCCTGCGAAACACCATCCGCAAATGCCTCTCCCTTAGGAACAAAGGAGTCTTCAAACCCGTTTGGCGTAACAATATCGGCAGGTTTTCCCAAAAACTGCACACACTCCGCACCGGTAATCTCGCTCACTGTTGCAAAACAGTCCGATTCGGAAGCAGAGATCGACTCCATCGACTGTTTGGCTACCACGCCAAACTCTTCGGCCTTTCGTTCCGGCACAAACGATGAGAGCGATCCATACAGAGGTTGCCCGTTACCGGCAATGGCCCGGCCCAAAACAGTTGCATGGGTTGAGAAAACCGTAGCCACTTCAGGAACATGTTTTTTCAGATAAAGAATACCCGAACCGGTCATCCATTCGTGGAACTGAGCCACCACCTTCTCTCCGCCCGAAACGGAAAAGCGGAGAAAACTTTCAATTACCTTGCCGGCAGCATAGCCAAAGAGACAAGGCTCCACATAATCCCACTGACCCGAAATGGAGTCGAGTTTATAGGTCTCCCAGAATTCGGCGAATATCTGATCTTTCTGCATGGCAAACGATTGGTACTCTACCAAGATGGCAATGGGCCGCCCCTCAATGTTCCATCGGCCCACCCTGCAGCGCAATCCTTCTGATTGGGCCTTTTCACGCCAGGCCTTCAGAAGATGGAGATCCTCAATAAATTCGGAATTATCGTCGGTATCGCGCCACACATCCGGGCCGATTACCATATAGTTACTCTTATATTCGTGAAGAAGCGTCAGAGCCTTGGTCGAGACAACGGTGTGGATGCCACCCACTTTGTTGCATACCTCCCAGCTGGTTTCAAATATATAGTCGGGTTTCATATAAAGTTTTGATTACTAAGCAATAGAAGCATAATTATTTTGCACATCGGCAAATATACGCATATTAAGAGCACCCTGCATGAGAAATCGCCCTATGCAGCCAGATGATTATTGTAAAAGAGAGTGGCTCTGTTAACGTCCGGATGCCTTTGCGCCGCGCTTTACATCCTGAGCAGAAGCCGGTTGCTTCTTAGACCGAACCGGCTTTTCGGCCAGTGCACGATCTACCCGAAGTGCAAAATCGCTGAGCACATTCATGTAATTAATAAAGGCATCGTAGGGAGACTCATAGGGATTGGCCACCGTAAAGATTTTTCCTGTGGAGAAAAACTTAGTACTCATAAAACGCAAATGATTGCTATTCTGCAAGTACCTCCAATCCATAAGGATTTCAGGATCCTTTATCGTTAGTAATTTAGGATGGAGCTCATATAACTTATTGAAAGCCTCCTGTTGCAGCTCGTTGCCCAGCCAGGCGGTAAGATCCTTCTCTTCGTCGGCCCATGAGATGGGATACTCAACATTCAGAGATCCAACCGACTGATTTGTCGATGCCACCTCGGAGGGGGTAGCCATTTCGAGTGCAGGATTGGCAATAATTTCGGCAGGGAGATAGCGCAAAAAGTCAAAAATACCGCTGGAGTACGGGTTCCTTTCGCCAAAGGCGCCATAGTCGATAGCCAATACAAGATCCTCCTCCTGTTGACTGCCCGAAGCCAGCCAGCGGGCAAACTTATCGGCGGTTAACGGATACTCAACCCAGTCTGGATTCGAAAAGTTAAAGGCAATATCATCGCTGAGAATCCCATTACGCAGCAGTAGCCTTTGACGAGGATTTGCCGCATTTGAATAGAGGTAGTTGGGACTCTTCCAACCCAACACATGCTTAGCCCCCTCGGTTACCACATTATGAAAACCGAGATCGAAAACAGTATTCCCTATTTCGTTGGAGTAGATCATTTGGGTGTTGAAAAACGATACAGGCTGCTGACCAAAATAGTGTTTAATCCGCTTGGAGTGCTGCTTTATCTCCTCCACAAATACCTCTTTGTGCCCCATAAAAGAGAGTGAGTGATTCTCGGGCATCCCAAGGAATTCGACCGATCCACTGGCCGCCATCGCTTTAAAGTTCTCAATCAGCTCGGGCGCATAGAGTTCGAACTGGTCAAGGGCCGTACCCGAGATGGCAAAAGCTACCTTAAACTGCTTTCCAAAACGGGCAATGGCATCGAGAAGCACCTTGTTTGCCGGAAGATATGCCTTCTCGGCAAGATTCCTGATACGAGCCTCGTTGGCGAAATCGTCGTAGTAATAGTGATCGGTGCCCAGATCAAAAAAACGGTATCTTTTTAAGCGTAAGGGCTGATGTATCTGAAAACAAAGGACAACTTTTTTCATAGGGGTGTAGTTTGTAGATGGAACAACAATATCTGTATGCTATAATGCAGAAGGAAGACCCAATGCACTGTAATAGACTTCACGGACATGAACGGCAGAATTCTCCCATTTCAGATTATCGACCTCCTCTTTCCCGTGAGTTTTAAAGAAGCCGTGTAATGCCGGATAGTTGAGTATCCCATAAATGGCATCGGCCATGGCATGGGTATCCCAGAAATCAATTTTAATGGCATGTTTAAGCACCTCGGCCACACCCGATTGGTGCGAAATGATAACCGGCACGCTCGACTGCATGGCCTCCAGTGGCGAGATACCGAAAGGTTCAGACACAGAAGGCATAACATAAACATCGCTCAGGTAAAGCATCCGATAGACATCGTCACCACGCAGAAACCCCGTAAAATGGAAATGGTCCATAATCCCGAGGCGCGCAGCTCGTCGCACCATTTTAGGCATCATATCCCCACTTCCGGCCATCACAAAGCGGACATTGTCCATCTTT
>JBFWIG010000134.1:0-6856 GCA_050256115.1 Bacteroidales bacterium
GCGGTAAAACAGTCGTTGAGATTGGCGGTTGTTTTGCGAAGCGAAACAGTCCCTGCCTCAATTTTCGAGAGGTCGAGAATATCGGAGATCAGTTGCAGAAGGAGCTCGTTATTTTTTTCGATGATGGAATAGTACTTTTGCTTTTCGGTGGCCTCATCGGTTTCGGCCAGCAGTTTAGAGAAGCCTACGATGGCATTGAGCGGGGTTCGGATGTCGTGACTCATGTTGGCCAGAAATGCCATTTTTCTGCGAGCCGATAGTTCGGCTTCGAACACCTTTTTTTGCAGGCTTTCGTTTACCCGTTTCTGGAGCAGACAGGTAAACAATTGCATACTATCGCGATAATATTCTGTGAGTTCTACCTGCGATTTTCGGCCGGGAATGCTATACGACTCCATGGCCAAAACACCCCAAAGCCGGGTAGTGTTCCTAAGAAAGTATACGGCGGTATGGAGCGCTTTTTCCGGTTTTCGGTGGGCCTGTTTATCGGCAAAGGCGAGATAGGGAAGAATGTGAAGTTGATGGCTTTTCCCGAGGCTGCCATCCGGTGGTTGTATACGGTGTGCAGGAAGCGAAGGGAGTAAAGAGGGGAGTGAGGGGTGAGAAAGGTTGTCTGTTTGGGCACACAGTACAAACTCCCTTTCGACCAAACGGTAGTGGTAAAAACTTACCCTTTCGGTTTGAAAAGTTTCCCGAAGCAATCGAAGCAACGACTCATCGACCATCTCCGGGCTACACGCCTCCAGAAGTTGTTGCAGGCAGTTCGAGAATGAAATGTTTGTTTCGTCGGGTCCGGATATTCCCATATCGGCAGCCCTCATCTCCTCGTCGGCCTGTTGCCTTAACGTGTTCATCTCTACATTCGAATACCTTTAGGTTCGAAAAAGTAACGTCCGATTTTGCAACAAAACACAAATGTAGTTTCTCTTTCGAATTTTCGAGCCATTTGCACAAAAAAAAGAGGGCATTCCTGTAGGCAGGAAAACCCTCTTTTTGCATTGATGAGCACGGTTTTTTATTCCGGATGGATGGCTTCTACGGGACAAACGTCCGCGCAGGCTCCGCAATCGGTACAGATTTCGGGATCAATTGTGTACACATCGCCTTCGGAAATGGCTTCTACCGGACACTCTCCGATGCAGCTGCCACATGCCGTGCACTCGTCGGGATTAATTTTGTGAGGCATTGTTCTGTTTTTTGGTGAATAAGTGCTACAAAGCTATTTTATTTTTTGCTCAATTACAAAATGCGATGGGGTTATTCTTTAATCAATCTGATATGGTCTATCAACACCCGGTTTTCGGCCCCATTCATGTTTTCGTTTTGCGACTCATATTCAATGCTTATGGTGTGTGTGCCCTTCGACAGACGAGCGCGAAGCGGGTTGCTGTATCCCCAGTCGGACCAGGCGTTTTCGCCTCTTTGCGGCATCACGAATGCATCGAGAAGGGTGTTGTCTACATAGAGTTGGCGAATGGCACATTTATCGCCACCGTCAATCGGCCCGTTGCCGTTCGCATAGCGAAGGTCTATCAGATAGACATTCAGTTTGTCGATGTTTACCGTATATTTCAGGACTCGGTTGCTCTTTGTGGTAAGATCCAGAAATCCGCTTCCTGTGTAGCCGGTGGCCGCGAAAGAGGAGCGGGGTGCAGCGGTCTCTGCCTCTACAATCAGGGTGGCTTGCGGCGGACTGTAAAGGAAGGGAGCTCCGCCGTATACCGAAAAGCCGTTCCGGTCCGTTGCCGAAAAGATAAACTCGGCACTCAGCGCACTCTCCGTAACAGAGAACGCAGGTGTTTCGAGCTCTTTAATAACGGTTCCATTCTGGTAGATCTGGTATTTGGCAATGTCGTCGCGGGCAGAGAAGTTGAAGGTGTTGTTCTCTGTTGTATACTGCAAATCGGGGGCCGCAGCAAGTGCAGGCTGAATATTCAGGGTTTCAGCGGGCTGTTTCTGGCCATTCATCACAATCTCTATGGTATGGGCTCCTTCCATTTCGGCAGGAATGTAGAACTTTTCTGCAGGAGCTCCGTCTATCTTAAATGAGCTGATGCCGGTTCCAAAACCCGAGAGTGTAATATCAAGCACGGCATTGCGGTATTTGAGCCCCGACAGTTTTTTTACACCACCCAGTTTCTCGGGAACAACGGGAAAGAAAGCCAACCCTTTGGCCTGAAAGTCGAGACCGAAATAGACTCTGTAGACTACCGACAGATTGGCGGCAATACTCCAGAGATGCCCGTCGGCTTTGGCTGCTTGTGATTCTGTTCCTCCGGTTTGCGACGAAACCGAAAGGCGATTGGAAAGGAGCAGAGAGGCAGGACGGTATATGGAGGAGATGGCATAAAGGGCGGCGTTGGCGTTTTTGCTCTTGGCAGCGGCCCATGCCCAGTAACCGTTAACCATGGGGTAGACAGATCCGTTCAAGCCCGGTTCGTTGGGTGCGCCGGCCGGAAAGGAGGCGGGGAGTCCGAAAGGGGTACCGGGGGTTTGTGCAAAGAGGCTGGCCGATTGCTGGTCGTTGGCAATTTCGAAGAGTACTGTGAGTGCCTCTCCCAGCGATTCGGCGCGGTTTGAGGGGAGGTGAAAGTTGCGTCCGTACAGGAATTGATTGTAGTAGCCTTTTTCGGGATTCCAGAGATATTTGTTGATCCCGATCGATACCTTTTTCGACTGTGTCATATAGCCCCCCGAGGGTTGTCCCAACTCGGCGGCCATCTGTTCGGCAACCCGGAAAACCTGGTAGTAGGTGGCGTTGTTGGTAAGACTCATAGTGGTGAACACGTCTACCGGCTCCATGTAGGAGGGGAGATTCTTACCGGGCGTTCCGCTGAAGTAGGATCCACCCGAGATCAGCGAATATTGTCGATTGAAGAGTACCTTGAGATCTTCGTTCAGCGCATTAACGGCAACTCCGTAGGCATCCATAAGGAAGTTTTTGTCGCCGGTAATTTTGTAGTAGTCCCATGCCGAGAGAATCCATGAGACGCGGTCTACCCATACCGGCCAGGAACCACCGATGCCCGGCTCCTGCAGAATCCGGCCTGCCTTTACCCTGCTCATCAGACTGGCTTTAACAGCTCCGGGAGCTACAACGCCAAGCCCCAGAAATCCGGCATATCCGATATCGCGGCTGGAGAGGTCGGCGGCTCCTTTCGAGGAGACAAATCTCCCCTCGGGAGTAAGGTTACGGGTCAACTCCTCAACGGAGAGATTATACATGGCTTCCGTGATGGGAATATCGGAAGTAAAGCGCGGAAAGGCCGACAGATCGGCCGATAGTTTCCAGCTGCCTGCCTCTTCGAAATCCGATTCGATTTCGACGGGCGAGATTACGGTGGCAGTAGATCCCTCTTGTTCTACCTTGTCGGCGTAAAGTGTATAACCATCGGTTTTGAAAAGCGAGGCGTCGTTGCATGCCGAAAAGATCAGGATCGGAGCCAGGAGTAAAAGAGCGATTCTGTTCATACTATGTGGGTTTAGAAGAGTTAGTGTCGGTGTAGGTTGTGACGCTACAGTCGGGTTCTCTGTGTTGGATGGTAATGGGTAACCGAACAATGTCCGGCGAAATTAGGGTAAAGTTATACCCTTTTTTGGATAACTACACAGAAAAACTTATCTTTCATTCACAACAATTCGCATTCGAATGAACGCCACCGATTTTTTTGCTTTTCTCTCGCAGCGACAAAGTGTGCGGAGCTTTCTGTCTCAACCTGTCGAACCCGAAAAGTTGACCCGATGTCTTGAGGCAGCCCGACTGGCCCCTTCGGCATGTAATGCGCAACCCTGGACTTTTGTGGTGGTGACCGAACCCGTGCTGCGCGAACAGGTGGCCGAGTCGGCTGCAGGAGGTGTGCTCCCGCTGAACCATTTTACCCGCCAGGCTCCGGTATTGATTGTGGTGGTAAGGGAGTCGCCCAATTTTACCTCTGGACTTGGGCAAGTTGTTAAAAATAAGGAATTTACCGTTATGGATGTGGGCATGGCCACACTGCAACTTTCGCTCCAGGCCACTGCCGAAGGGCTGGGTAGTTGTATCCTGGGGTGGTTCAACGAAAAGCGGGTAAAAGAGCTGCTGGCCATTCCCGCCCGAAAAAGAGCCGAACTGATCGTGGCACTTGGCTACCCCTCATCACCCGGCGTCAGACCCAAACTGCGAAAACCGCTTTCGGAGATGGTGCGGTATAATCGATACTGAGGTAATGGTTAATGGTTAATGCGCTTTGCGCGAAATGGTTAATTGACCATTGACCATTGACCATTCACCATTGTAATTATTTTATTTTTGTCTGAAGTAGAGCTGAATCGGTACGCCGGTAAATTTGTAGATTTCGCGCATGCGGTTTTCCAGGTACCGTTTGTAGGGATCTCTTACGTATTGGGGCAGGTTGCAGAAGAAGACAAACGAGGGCGAGGGGGTGGGGAGTTGTGTGATGTATTTCACTTTTATGTACTTCCCTTTCCAGGCGGGTGGCGGGTAGTTCTCGATGAGGGGCAGTAGATCTTGGTTGAGTTGTGAGGTGGTGATGCGGCGGTTACGGTTTTGGTATACCTCCATGGCCACTTCTAATACCTTGTGGATGCGCTGTTTGGTGAGAGCCGAAACGAAAAGTATATCTACGTCGGTAAAGGGTGCAAGCCGTTGCTTAATGGTCTGTTCAAACTCTTTGGCTGTTTGTGTCTCCTTCTCTATAAGATCCCATTTGTTAACCAGAATCACCAACCCTTTTTTGTTAGACTGTATCACGCGCAAGATGCTCATATCTTGCGACTCAACTCCCCGGGTGGCGTCGAGCATCAAGAGGCATACGTCGGAGTTTTCGATGGTTTTGATGGCACGGGTTACCGAGTAGAACTCAATGTTGTCCATGAAGCTTGTCTTCTTTCGAAGCCCCGCGGTATCTACCAGATAGAAGTCGTGGTTGTATTTGTTGTAGCGGGTAAAAATGGAATCGCGCGTGGTGCCGGCGATGGAGGTTACAATATTGCGCTCCTCTCCGATAAGCGCATTCAGTAAAGACGATTTTCCGGCATTGGGCCTGCCCACAATCGCAAAGCGGGGCAGGTTGTCGGTGGGCTCGTCGGGCCCGATGTCGGGGAGAAGTTCCAAGATTTTGTCGAGGATATCGCCGGTTCCGCTTCCGTTAATGGCCGAGAGGGTCATGTAATCGCCCAGGCCCATGGCATGGAAAACAGGCGCCTCGAACTGGCGGTCGTTATTGTCTACCTTATTCACCAATAGCAGAATGGGCTTTTTGCAGCGACGCAACATATCGGCAACTTCCTGATCGAGTGGGGTAATGCCTTGGGTTACATCGGTAACAAAGAGTATCAGATCTGCCTCTTCAACAGCCAGCATAACCTGTTTTCGGATCTCCTCTTCAAAAATGTCGTCCGATTGATGGATATATCCACCCGTGTCGATAAGGGTAAACTCCTTGCCGTTCCACTCTACGTTGCCGTAGTGGCGGTCGCGGGTAACACCTTCGGTTTCGTCGATAATTGCGTTTCTGGTGCCGGTAAGGCGGTTAAACAGGGTCGATTTGCCCACATTGGGTCTGCCTACCACGGCTACAATATTGCTCATATGTTGTTTTGTGCTTGTGCGGATGTTACGATTCAATGTATCCCAACCGGCGAAGGTTGCGTTCGCTGTTTCGCCAGCCGGATTCAACCTTTACGAATACCTCCAGATAGACCTTTTTCCCGAAGAATTTTTCCATGTCTAGCCGGGCCTGTGTGTTGGTACGTTTCAGGGCAGAACCCTGTTTGCCTATCAGTATCCCCTTTTGGGTGTCGCGCTCCACCAAAATCAGTGCCTGAATGCGAATGAGGTTCTCCTCCTCTTTAAAGGTTTCTACCACTACCTCAGTGCAATAGGGTATCTCTTCCTGGTAATAGAGAAAGATCTTCTCGCGCAGAATCTCCGAAACAAAGAACCGTTCGGGTTTGTCGGTGAGTTCGTCTTCCGGGAAATAGGCCGCGCCTTCGGGCAGCAGGGTAATAACCCGCTGCATCACTTCGCCAATCTGAAAATGCTGTTTGGCCGATACCGGGTAGATTTCGGCACGGGGAAGCCGTTCGCGCCACTCTGCCACCAGCTTTTCGAGCGAAGGGGTGTCGGAGAGGTCTACTTTGTTGATAAGTAACAGCACCGGAATCTCTATTTCTGCCAACTTTGTAATGTAGGCACTGTTCTTCTCGGCCGATTCAATTACATCGGTAACGTATAGCAGTACATCGGCATCGGTGATGGCGTTCTTCACAAAGCTCATCATCGACTCCTGCAGTTTGTATACAGGCTTCAGAATACCCGGTGTGTCGGAGAAGACGGCCTGGAAGCCCGGACCATTCACAATGCCAAGAATCCGGTGGCGGGTGGTTTGCGCTTTGGGAGTGACAATCGACATCCGTTCGCCGGTGAAGGCATTCATCAGGGTCGACTTTCCCACATTGGGATTCCCTATGATGTTCACAAAACCTGACTTGAAATTCATCGTAATTATTTTGTGCAAAGGTAGTACAATAGAACCACCTGCAAAAGGGGAGCCGTGTTATTGGAAACGGATCGATTTGTCGGGGCTGATGTTGGCAATAATCATGGAGGGAAGCAGCAGCATACTCCAAACGGCCAGCAGTGTTATCCCATTCAGAAGAAGGATATGAATCGGGTTGAACTCAACCGGAACCTCGGCCAGAAAATATTGCGATTGGTCGAGCGTGAGGAGTCCGGTACTGTATTGGATAAAGAGCAGCCCCAGCCCGATCAGGTTGCCGCAAAAGAGTCCTTTTAGAATCACTGAGAAGGATTGCATGAGGAAGATGTTCCGGATAATGGGGGTGTTGCCCCCAA
>JBFWIG010000135.1:0-6783 GCA_050256115.1 Bacteroidales bacterium
GGTATTTATGATCTTGCCCTTTTGAAACATCTGCTTCTTTGCCTCATCCGGGATTGGTGCACCTTCAAGAACCGATTGCATTTGGGGAGTAATCGGAACTTCCTCTTCTTTTAACTCTATATCGCTGATATTAAAGTCGGATGCTTTCAGGAAACCTACAAGAAATCTTTTTAGACTCCCATCTTTGTCTGTATCAAGATGCTTTTTAGCAAACGTTGTCAACGACATTTGTGGTTGTAATATATCTTTAATGCTGCTTGCAAAGAAATTATAGACAACATTTAAACGCGACGACTCAACATTAGATTTGCCAAAAGCAGCTAATACAGTACAGTTATTTATCGTATTGCCGACAATTGCCGTTTGTCCCTTCTTGCCGATGCCAAGCTTCTGTCCAAACTTAACCTCCGAGGTCTCATTGTCCTGATTATAGACTCTATGGTATAAAACTGCCGGTTGTGTTCCGGGATAGAACGCTAATTTTTCCGAATAGATACGGCTATTATCCAATATAACAGACAGATTAAAACGCTCCTTCTCTACATAGAATGCCATTGACATTTCCGTTTTACTTTTTCTTGATTCATCATCAAGAAGAAAGGGCGTACAATCTATCTCTTCGGTCCTGTCTTTCGGCATATCAACCATTACATCTCTGAAAAAAGAGAGAGCCGCTAAAATGTTGGTCTTACCGGAAGCGTTTGCGCCATATAGGGTGGCGATCTTTAGTAAGCGAACTCCGGCTTTAACTTCATGGCAATACTCATCCTTTCCGAATGTATCCATGGTTGGTTCAAAGCTCAACACTTGTTCACTTCTGATGGAAAGGAAGTTTTTGCATTTGAATTCAGCTATCATAACGCGTATTGTTTACATGTCGCTTTCTGCAATGATACAGATAAAGAAGCAAAGAAATCAACTTCTATTGCTAATTTTTGTAGAAATAATACGAAATACGGAAATACAAGTGTGTTTTAGTGAGATTTCTGCTCTTGAATGACGGGGATGGAGGGAAGGGATTGCGTCGCGCTGCCGCGACGCGTTCCCTGGCGCCTGCGGCGGGCTTGCCGGATTGCGGCGAGCCAACGGCTCGCCACGATCCCTCTCGCCTGCGGCGGGCTTGCTGAAACGCAAAATGAAACAGGGTGCGGAGCACCTCTGTTTTTTATGTGCCGCCTTTCCTTTCAAGCAAGCTTGATGGAAAGGCGAACACATAAAAAAAACAGCGCTTTCGC
Source organism: Bacteroidales bacterium (assembly GCA_050256115.1). Lineage (GTDB taxonomy): Bacteria > Bacteroidota > Bacteroidia > Bacteroidales > UBA4181 > JAQVSH01. The sequence goes on from JBFWIG010000135.1 coordinate 1,236, forward strand.
GCTGTTTCCATTTTGCTGTTTCGCGGAGAAAGAGGGATTCGAACCCCCGGTGCCTTTCGGCACAACGGTTTTCAAGACCGCCGCAATCGACCACTCTGCCATCTCTCCGGGGTTGGGTCTGTTTTGAGGGTGCAAATGTAGGGAATGTATTTGGGTTTTGAAAGATGGTGCCGGGGGGGTTGCGGTTTTTTTGAGATATTTGCGGTGGGGTTGCAGCTTTGTTGCGGCGGGGTTGCTGCGATGTTAGGGCGGGGTTGTGCTGTTTTGTGGAGGTTTGATATGGGTAGATGGGGGTTTTGCGGTTTTTGGGGTTTTGCTCGGGTATGGGGGCTCGCGTTGTTGTTGTTGGCGGCGGCGGGGTGCGGTGATGGGCCTTCGGCTGTCGGTACGTTTGGCACGTCGGCGGTTACGGTGTCGGGCACGACGACGGTTACGGTGCTGGGCAGGCCGGTGGTTGCGGGGTTTGTGCCGGATGTTCTGGGCGATGATTTTGTGCAGCGGAGGTTTGTGTTGGTTTCAGATCAGGAGGCCGCCGGTATGCGAAAGGGGGAGCCGCTGGTGGCTACGCTGGTGCGGAAGGCGGTGAGGCCGGGAAATCGGCGGGCGGTGTTGTATCTGCACGGGTTTAATGACTATTTTTTTCAGACGGAGCTGGCCGATTCGTTGTATGGGGCGGGGTTCGATTTTTATGCGCTCGATCTGCATAGGTACGGCCGCTCCCTGTTGCCGGGTCAGGCGCCTTTTAAGGAGGGCAGAATAGCCCGTTTCTTTGCCGAGATCGATTCAGCGTTCCGGGTGGTGCAGGAGGAGGGTCATTCGGAGATCGCGCTGCTGGCGCACTCGCAGGGCGGTTTAATCGCTTCGCTCTACGCGGCCCGGAAGAAGACAACGCCTCCGATGCAGATTTTGGTGCTCAACAGCCCTTTTCTCGATTTTAATGAGAAGCCTTTTACCGAGAAGGTGTTGATTCCGGCGGTGGCTCTGGCGGGGCGGCTCTTTCCTTCGCTGCCTGTGCCGCAGGGGAGCAGTACGGCCTATTCGGAGAGTCTGCTCCAATCGGAGCGGGGCGAGTGGCGCTATAATACGGAGTGGAAGAAGCCGCTCTTCAGTCACATTCCCGCCTGTTGGTTTTCGGGCATTGTGCAGGGACAGCGGAGGGTGCGCAGGCAGTTGGATATCGGGGTTGAGGTGGCGCTGTTCCATTCCGATAAGAGTGTGTCGGATACGGTTTGGAGCCCGGCTTTTCAGACGGCCGACGCGGTGCTGGGGGTGGAGGATATGAAACGGCTGGCACCCTCTCTGGGCAGTAGGGTCACCCTCCATGAGATACCGGGCGGTATGCACGATCTGGCCCTCTCCTCCCCTGCGGTTCGAAATCACTATTACCAACAGCTCATTGCGGTGCTGAACCAATCGTTGGATAGCGGCAAATGAGGCATCCCCAAAAAATTCGGCAGCGGATGCGGAGTCTGATGATTCCCATCTTTCTGGAGCTCTTACTGATTATGTTGCTGGGAATCACCGATACGGTGATGTTAAGCCAGTATTCCGACAATAAGGTGGCTTCGGTGGGCGTGGTGAACCAAATCATCAATTTGGTAAATCTGCTCTTTGGGGTCACCACCATTGGCACCTCGGTGCTCTGCTCACAATATCTGGGCGCTGCCGACCACGCCTCGTCGCGGCAGGTAATCGGGGTTTCGCTGCTCTTTAACGCCCTTGTGGGGATGGCGGTGGGCATTTCGTTGCTCACGGGTGGCAGCGCCATTTTAGCGTTGATGAAGATCCGCCCCGAACTGATGGCCGATGCGCTCGTTTATATGCGCATTGTGGGGGGCTTTGCAGTGGTGCAATCGCTGGCCATGACCCTATCGGCCATCTTGCGCAGCTATCACCTGGCCAACTATTCGCTACGGGTCACCCTGCTGATGAACCTGATCAATGTGGTGGGTAACTATGCCCTTATCTTTGGGAATCTGGGTTGCCCTGAGCTGGGGGTGAAGGGGGCTGCCATTGCCACCACCCTCAGCCGAATTGTGGCCCTGGTGCTGCTCTTCTACTACCTCTTCCGCAAAGCAGTGCCCCACTACCGCTTTTCGTCGGTTTGGCCCTTCCCGCTGCAAAAACTGAAACAGATTCTGTCGGTGGGCATCCCCTCGGCAGGCGAACAGATTTCGTACAGCTTTTCGCAGGTGGTAATCCTCTTTTTTATCAATATGCTGGGCAACGATGCCATTACTGCCCGAACCTACGCCATGAACCTGATTATGTTCTCATTTCTCTATTCCATGGCCATGGCCCATGCCGGCGCCATCTGCGTAGGCCATCTGGTGGGCGAACAGCGTTTCAGGATGGCCTATAAACTGGCACTGCAAAACACGCGCAGAGCCATCTTCATCTCCTTTGGGATGGCCCTCTTCTTTGCGTTAACCGGATCGTTTGTGATTGGGTGGTTCACCGAAAACGAAGCCATCATTGCCATGTGCAGCGCGATATTCATGGTAGAGCTGCTGCTCGAACCGGGCAGAGCGGTTAATCTGGTGGTGATTTTTGCCCTCCGTGCTGCCGGCGACACCCGCTATCCGGTACTCACGGGCATGATTCCCATCTGGCTGGTTGCCACTGCAGGAAGTTGGTTTTTAGGCATATACCTTGGATGGGGCCTAACCGGAATGTGGATTGCCTTTGCTGCCGACGAAGCCATTCGCGGCGCAATTATGCTAAAACGTTGGCGCAGCAAAAAGTGGGAAAAGATGTCATTTATCAATCAGTCAACCCATTTTACCGATCCCGTGTAAAATATACCGATATTCATTTTTAGATGCGCGATAGCAATTCCGATAACAGAAACCTACAAGGGTTCTAACCATGTGTTAATACATTATATACCTGCTATTTAGACATACGCAAGAACTCATGCCAAAAAAAAATTAAATTATTTTAACAATTTGCCCTAATATATAGAACAATTATTTGAATTATGCAATACATTTGCGCCGTTTTTGTGCGAAGACAAAGAACATGTTTCATTACCATCAAATTTCTTTACTCATTTATCTTTCAAACCAAATTATGAAAAAAGGTTTTGTAAAATTCGCAATCGCTTGTGTTTCTGTAGGTATCATGTTTACCGCTTGCACCAAAGCTCCCCAGCAGACACAAGAAAATCTGAAAGTGGTTATTTCCGCCAAAGCAACCACCGGTGCCATGTTTGCACAGTTCTCCACCAAGGCCCTTGAATTAGGTGATTCGATGGTAGCTCCCCTTTTCCAGGCAATTGCTTCGGAAGAGCTTCAGCAGGCTGAATCGCTGCAACAAATTTTGGCTGGAAAAGGCGTAGTAGATTTCGCTGTAGCTCCTGCAGAAGTAGCTATCGACAATACCGAAGCCAATATCGCTGCTGCGCTTGTAGGTCTCGACAGTATGGTTAACAAAGTGCTGCCCGGCTTTATCGAAACAGCTCAGGTAGAAAACGACACCATCACCCTGGCTGCTTTCAATTCACTTCTGGCAATGGACAATAATAAAATCAACCTGCTGAAAGAGGCTGTTGCTATGTTGGCCGCTGCCGATACGGTAACCGCTCCTGCTGCTGTTCCTGCCACACCTGTAAAATAAGCATTGCCTGCCAATGGCAGTTGTTTCTGAATAGAGCGATCCTGCAGAGGATCGATGTAAATGCCCCGGGTTTTCGCACGGGGCATTATTTTTTTGCTATATTCGTTGCATATGTCTAACCTAAACAATTACCCGTATGAGCTTCAAAAAATTCCTTTTCGTTCCGTTGTTAATTGCCGTGATGGCGCTGGTATTACAAGTCATAGACCAACAGATCCGCGGCTTCGTGGAACCCACAGGGAATCAGGGATTCACCTGGATCTCGTTTCAGGCGTGGGCCGTCTACTTCTTTGCAGGCTGCACCCCTAAAGGAGGTCTGAAAGCCCTAATCGGGTACGCCCTGGGTATCCTACTCTCCATCTCCATCATCAAATGTGCCGGCCTGCTCGGCGCCTTAGGCTTCTGGACCGTACCTGCCGCCATCTTTATCTTGGTGATTCCGGTAATGTGCCTCGAAAGAGTTCCCTGGCTCGATCTGATTCCCGCCATCTTTATTGGCTCCGGAGCCTTCTTTGCCTTCATCACCTACGTACCCAACGCCACCCTCACCGGCGCCGCCGCCACCGAAATGATCTACAGCGCCATCGGCCTCCTCTTCGGCTACGTATCGGTTGTACTGAGAGGCAAGTATGAAAAAGCAATCCTGAAAAAATAGTGCTCTAGTGCATCGAAGCGCAAATGCGCTGCGCGAAATGCTCTAGTGCATCGAAGCGCAAATGCGCTTCAAGAGCTAAAGTGCTGCGCTTCGCGCGGATGATTTCACCAGAGCACCCGCGCGAAGCGCAGCACCAGAGCACTATTTCTTTGCACCAGAGCACCGCGCGTCAGCGCATCACTTGAGCACTGCGCGCGTCAGCGCGCTAAACCACCAGAGCACCCGCGCGAAGCGCAGCACTCGAAGCGCAAATGCGCTTCGAAGCACCAGAGCACTTGCGCGCAGCGCATTCACCATTAACCATTAACCATTCACCATGTCCTCCTCGCCTTTCGATGAAGTGATTCCCCGTAAAGGAACCGATTCGTACAAATACGACATGTTAAAGGCTGTTTTCGGGTCCGACGATCTACTTTCGATGTGGGTTGCCGATATGGACTTCCGTACACCGGCATGCGTGCTCGATGCCATACAAAAAACAGTAGATCATGGCATTCTGGGCTATACCGCCATGCCCGCAACCTTCCCCGACTCTATCCGGCGCTGGCTTCTGCACCGGCATCAATGGAAGGTTAATCCCGACGAAATCGGGTTTGTGGCCGGTGTGGTTCATGCCATAGCCCAGGCCATAACCACCTTTAGCCGGCCCGGCGATAAGATCCTGATCCAGACCCCGGTGTATCACCCTTTCAGGCTGGTTCCCGAAGCGCTGGAGCGAGAGGTGGTGATGAACCGGCTGGTCTGTAAGGAGGCCCGTTACGAGATAGATTTCGAGGCATTAGAGGCACAACTGCAAGGGTGCAGCATTATGATACTGTGCCATCCGCACAATCCCGGAGGCCGCGTCTGGCTGCGGCCCGAACTGGAGAAGATTGCCGATTTGTGTGCACGTGCAGGGGTGTTAGTGATATCGGACGAAATCCATGCCGACCTCACCCTGCACGGACACACCCACATCCCCTTTGCCACCGTATCGGAAGAGGCCTGCAACAACTGCCTCACCCTGATGGCACCCAGCAAAACCTTCAACATGGCGGGGCTCGACAGCTCCTTCTTTATAGCCGGAAACCCCACCATCCGAAATCGCTACAAAAAGTCGCTTAAGGCCGCCGAGTGTGCCCACGGCCACATGCTTGCCTACACCACCGCCCAGGCCGCCTTCGACCATGGCGAACCCTGGCTCGAAGAGGCACTACACTACATAGAAGGCAACATCACCCTGGTAACCGACTACATCGCCACCCATCTGCCACAACTCACCGTGATGCAGCCCGA
>JBFWIG010000136.1:0-6767 GCA_050256115.1 Bacteroidales bacterium
GGAAACCTCGGCAGCACTACCCCCCATTTGTGAGTAATTGGCAGCAGCGTTGGTGATCACCCCACCATCGAGCGGGGGACGTCCATCCCGGCCGCTTCTTTTGATAGCATGCAATTCAAAATAAGATCCGGTTTTATCAAGGGCATAGGCTTTCGCACTCCACAAAAAGAAGAGATCACGGGGCAAAAGCGAACGGAGACGAGGATCGTTAAGATAGGCCGAAACCTGAGCCGTATCACGATAGTGGGCCAAACCCACCACCGATCCGGGAATCAGCTGATCGCCCGAAACACTGGGACTCAAAATAGAGAAGAGCGGAAAATTTTTCTGTGCATCGGCCATCGCTGCCAGAGAGTCGGCTAAAGCGTTGCCTGTCTCTAATTGCGCCAACAACGACGAGGTATCGGCTACTGCCTGCGAAGCGGAGTCGGCTAAAGCAGCAGCGGCTAACTCGGGAGCCGGAGTAGCAACATTAGCCGCAGAATCGGCCGAAACCGCCGAGCTGCTCTGCAATTGAATTTCGGCAAGCTTGCGGTTTACCTCTACAAATGAGGGATAAACCTCAGCATTTTCGTAGGTTTCCCAGAACTGCAGATTTGCGGTTCCCTGCAGCAGCTTCCTGACACGCTCAGGTTCGGTAACACCGGGCATCTCCACCAAAATACGGCCGGTTCCTTCCAGACGCTGCACGTTGGGCGACACCACTCCGAAACGGTCTATACGGCTGCGGATAATATTGAAAGAGTTGCTAACGGCAACTTCCGATTCGGCTCTCAGAAAGTCGAGAACCTCTTTATTGGTGGCCGAGAAACTGATTCGATCTCTCAAATCGACCGTATTAAAGATGGATGCCAATTTTGCATTGGGATCCAGCTCCTCAAAGGCCTCACCAAACAACGTAATAAAATCGGCGCGGCTATTCTCTTTCTGACGCTCCTTAGCTAAGGTAATTGCCTGCGTGAAAATGGGATCGGTACTGTAATTCGAAAGAGCCCTGACCACATCGGCCACCTGCACCTCGAGAATCACATTCATACCGCCTTTCAGGTCGAGACCGAGAATTATCTCTCTATCGACACACTCTTTGTAGGTGTACTTTCTGAGGTAGAAGAAGTTATAAGCAACTTCGGAGCCCATAGAGTCGAGATAGCTCATCTCTTTATTGAGATCTCCCTGAGCGTAGGTTTTCGCAGCTTTTTCAATCCGCCAGGTTGCTACCGAAAATGACAGCTGGTATATGCATACCACTGCCATAAGAAGAGCCAATAACCTGATTGCGCCTTTGTTTTGCATTGTCGTTCTGTATTTACTTGATTTTATACTCCATCTGGAAAATAGAGCGCAAATATAAAATAATTAATCAAAGGATGAAAATACCTCTCTAAAATAGCTCCGGACCCACAATTTAAGGTGCTTCCATTTGCTTTGGCACCTTTCTGAGCTGCACAACGGGTACCGAAAAGGATACACTCGACTTCCGGTAATCAATAACCGCTTTGTGTGCCAACAGAAAATCACTGCCCATAAGTGCAGCAATCTTTCTATCGGTATAGCGGGAGTACCACTCATTTACTTTCGAGAAATCCATGGCGGCCACCGGCAAATCCCTGATCTCCCAGTTGGCCAGCAAGAGCCGGGGAAGCCGTCCAAAGGTGATAGGAAGCGCCTCGGCACTGATTCCGGCGGTCTGCAGCTGTGTCTCACTCTCGAGCGGTTCTTCCACAATCAGGCCGGGATCGAATACGGTTCTTGAAGCACCGGTATCGATAAGGATATCCACCTCGGAATTCTCCACATTGGCCTTAAGAAAAAGATGAAAACTATGGCTATCGAGCGAAACAATCTCCATAGGGAGGGAAATCCTCATATACCGAAATATTACAATAGAGCCTTATGGCAGCGTTACTGAAAAAAAACCGGGCCGCAGGAGTATCCTCGGCCCGGAAGTAAAAATAACGATAGTTTTCGAGTACGCAAAATTTTAGGGTTGTGCTACCGGCATTGGATCTCCCTTCACTTCAAGTACCAAAACGGTAGCAAAATCGGAGGGAACCACTTTATCGGTCGAAATTGCAATCGACCCCTCCTCAAGCGAAACCGGAAGTTTGGCTTTACGCGAGTCGTTGAGGGCATAGGCCTTGAGAATCTTATTATCGAGAGCCGGAATCAGCAGCTTTCCGTTTTCCGGCATAGAAAATAGATGGAGATAGAGAAGGTTCTTGCCGTTTACACTTTTTCGGGTGCAGCGGCCCCATGGCAACGAGGGAAAGGGACTGGGCTCCGTTCCGTAAATAGCCTCGCCATTCACTTTCATCCAATTACCTATTGCTTTTAGCCGCTCTATGCTCTGATCGGGGAAGCGTCCTTCGGCAGTCGGCCCCACATTTAACAGAAAGTTACCCCCTTTCGAAGCAATGTCAATGAGTTTTCGAACCAAATCCTCTGACGATTTCCAGTTATTGTCGTTTTTGTTGTACCCCCAATGATCGTTCATAGTCATGCAACTCTCCCAATCGAGGCCTTGCAGTCCGGTTGCGGGAATCTCCTGTTCGGGAGTACCGAAATCGCCAAAGTACTCCCCTTCACGGTTCAACCCGGCCATCCCCTGACGTCCTTTATCGATCCGGTTATTTACAATGAGCATGGAATCCTGATTCATCAGGAAGGCGTGAAGATCGGCCGCCATTTCATGCGTCCAGGTACTCTCCCACTCTCCGTCGAACCACATCACTCCGATATCGCCATATTGAGTCAACAACTCTGTGAGTTGCCCTTTCATGTAGGAAATATAGCGATTCATGTCGGCACCCTCGGACGAACGATTCTGCTCCCAGCTTCTGCGGGGCAGGTAATCAGGATGGTGCCAATCCATTATGGAGTGGTAGAAGCAGAGTTTTATGCCGGCACGACTACAGGCCTCAGAAAGCTCTTTCAGAATATCCCGTTTAAAAGGGGTCGCCATCACATCGAAATCGCTCACTTTCGAATCGAAGAGAGCAAACCCATCGTGATGCTTAGAGGTGATGACAATATACTTCATACCGGCCTCGCTCGCCAGAGCAACCCACTCTTCCGCATTAAATTTCTGCGGATTAAACTGCAGCAGCAGCGAGTCGTACTGCTCCAGAGGAATACGGGCAGTCTCACGGATCCATTCGGCATGGTTGGTAGCTCCGCCCCACTCACCGGCCGGAATGGCATAGAGACCCCAGTGAATAAAGAGGCCAAAACGGGCCTCGCGCCACCAGTCCATCTTTTCAGGGATTTTTTTCCCGACTTTGTTGCACGATAACATCGGAACCATCAGCAACACTGAAAGAACCAACAACACTGTTTTTCTCATAGGTAGTAGTATGAATAATCGTATCTTTAAAAGTAGAATAAAAACATCCGATTGGTTCTTTTTTTTTCAAACTTTTCCTCTATCCGGTATGAAATTCCGAAATCTTCTGTTAGCATCTACCTTTGCTTCGGTCTCTTACGCGCAAGAACGACCCAATATCGTACTCTTTTTGGTTGATGATATGGGGTGGCAGGATACCTCAGTTCCCTTTCACAGCGAAACCACAAAGTGGAATCGGATCTTTCACACCCCGAACATGGAACGACTTGCTGCCAGGGGGATGAAGTTTACACAGGCCTATGCGTGCCCGGTAAGTTCGCCCAGCCGCATCAGCCTGCTCACGGGCGCTAACGTAACCCAACATCAGGTAACCAACTGGACCCTCCACAAAGACCAGCCCACCGATGCCAAAAGTGATTCATTACTGTTTCCCGACTGGAACTTTAATGGAATGTCGCCTGAACCTGGGATTGCACACAGCTTCTATGCAACCCCGCTCCCCAGGCTGTTGCAGAATGCCGGCTATAAAACCCTGATGGTAGGGAAAGCGCATTTCGGAGCACGCACAACTCCGGCGGCCGATCCACTGCAACTGGGATTTGATGTAAACATTGGCGGACATGCAGCAGGTGGACCGGGTAGTTATTTGGGGAGCCGCTCTTTCGGCAAGGATCGTCCTTTGAAAGAGGCCGAGATTTGGGCTATTCCCCACCTGGAGGCGTACCACGGTAAGGATATTTTCCTAACCGAAGCCCTTACTTTAGAAGCGATTAAAGCCATGGAGAGCTCGCTCGCGCAGAAGCAACCCTTCTTTCTCTATATGTCGCACTATGCAGTGCATACTCCATACGAGGTGGATCAACGTTTCTACCCCAAATATAAAGCCATGGGACTCGAAGAACAGGAGGCACGCTATGCCTCGATTGTAGAGGGGATGGACAAGAGCCTGGGCGACATTATGGATTTTCTGGCGCAAAAGGGGATCGAAAAAAACACCATCATTCTATTTATGAGCGATAATGGCGGCTATACGGTGGGTGTTAGAGCCGCAACCCATGGAGGAGAACCCAAAAACAGCCCCCTCCGCGGAGGGAAGGGATCCTGTTTTGAAGGAGGAATTCGCGAACCTATGATTGTGGCATGGGAAGGGGTTACCAAACCGGGCAGCAGCAATGCTTCGCCGGTGCTTATCGAAGATTTCTTTCCCACAATCCTGCGTATGGCAGGCGTACGAAATCCCAAACCCATCCAACAAATCGATGGGATCGACTTTACCGAAGCCTTAAAAGGCAAAACCATCAACCAAAAACGTCCGCTCTATTTTCACTATCCCAATCGCTGGGGCGAGAAATTTGGCGACATCGGCGTACCTCAAAGCGCAATCCGTAAAGGCGACTGGAAATTGATTCACTACTATGAAGAGGAGAAGAACGAGCTCTACAATCTCAAAAACGACCTCTCCGAAAAAGAGAATCTGGCACAAGACCCCTCCCAAAAAAAAGTGTTGAAGGCCCTCTCCCAACAACTTAGCAATCAACTACGCAGCCAAGAATCGCCCCTTCCAATACGGCGGAGCAGCGGCGAAAGAGCGGGATACCCCGACGAAACAATGCATTGACGCACAAAAGTGCATTGGCATAGTAATGGTTAGTGGTTAATGGTTAATGCGCTGCGCGCGAAATGGTTAATGGTGAAAGAAGTGCTCTAATGATTCGAAGCGCTGCGCACTTCGAGTGCTGCGCTTCGCGCGAAACAACAAATACGCGCAAGCGCGGAAGGTTTTGGAGCAGGGGATGACGCAAGCTCCCCGATTATTTCGCGCGTTTGCGCAGTAATAGAGCATTCAAAGTGCATTTGCACTTTGAAGCATTAAAGCACTCATTCACGCTTCCTCTGTTTTTGGAACATTTGGTTCATCAGGATTGGTATGCCGTTTTCGATTCGATAAAAGCGTTGGTTGGTTTCGGGCGAATCAAGGCCGCCCAGGCGGGCAATATATGGACCAAGTTTGAGGTAGTCGAAGCTGGAGAGGGAGCACTCTTCTGCCAGGATCGTTTTTCCGGAATACCAGGCCGTTTTGAGCCTGCCATCCAACAACGCGCGAGAAAGCAGAGCGAATCGCTCTACTTCCCGAGGTTCGGCATCGCCCCCCATAAAACAGATACAGGTTATCGCACCACCATAGGTGTCGAGTAAAGTTGCCAATAAGGTAGCGTCGAGCGTAGTGCCCACCTCCAGTTGAAGGTGAGGGCTGTGGCACCCTTCACAGTGATTGGGACAACCGGCCAGGTTGAGCGCCAGTGTCACTTCGCCGGGAACCTCCTGAAAAACGATGTCATAACTGTGCAGCAGCATAATAACGTTGATTGGCCTCCTTCTGCCTTGCCTGAGAAAAGTTGCTCACACGCTTCATATAACCGATAATCCGGGTCAGATAATCGAGATTTTGGCTTCCACATTGGCTGCACTGTTGAAGAGGCCTTTTTTCGATAGCACCACAATCGTTGCACACCGTGTTGGGAATATTGAAGGTAAAATAGTTGCAACCCTCTCTGGCAGCTACCTTGAGAAGCCGGGCGTACTGTTGGCGGCTTAGATGCTCGTTGAGATTCAAATGCAAAGCCGATCCTCCGGTAAGGTGTTCCGTGTATCGATGACCATGCAAACGGAATTTATCAAGAATAGTCAAGACATCGCTCTCCACAACATAGAAGTAACTGTTATAACAATCGCGGTCCACCCGATAACCGTCGCGCTTGTCCCAGTGGGCATGTTTCACGCCAACATTTTCGGCAGGAATCATTTCGCAATTAAACATCACCTCTTTGGTACGATACTGCCGGTTATATTGTTCTATCAGCCCCAAAACCTCCTGAACAAAACGGCAGTAATCAGGATTATCGCTGATCTCCAAACCCAAAAATTCGGCGGCCTCTACCAGTCCGTTTACCCCGATAGTAAGGTATTGGCGGTTCATGTTGATATATCCTGCATCGAATAAAGGGAGCATTCCCTTGGCCTGCAGTTGTTTCAAGTTTTCGTTGTATGCCAGTTGAACCTTATGAACCAGATCAACAATCTCTTCCAGGAATTGAAGATAGGGTATCCGCGTTTGCACCGCATATTGCACCGAACGATTCAGATTGATGGTAAGCACACTCTTTGATCCGGTCGAAACACCGCCTGCACCCAGCGTATAGCTGAACCCATTATCGGTAATCTCATTTCTCAACCGACAACAGCTACTCAAAGAGTCGGCATTGGGGCTGATATAGGTAAAGAAGGAGTGACCCTCTTCGTACATTTGTGCGGTGAAATCGCCATATTCTTTGTCTTTTGGCGATCCATTTTCCGTAAGTAGAGCCATGGTCTCCACAGGAAAGGTAAGCACACTGCGACGTCGCTCCTCATTAAACCAACGCAT
>JBFWIG010000137.1:0-6741 GCA_050256115.1 Bacteroidales bacterium
CTAACCAGGCCGGGAATCAACCTCAAGCGGCTGCAGAAACGAAGAAGGCACCCGAAAAAGGATACGATTTCGATGGAATAGTCTCCAGTACCGGTGTGCTGGAGATTATGCCCGACAGTTACGGCTTTTTGCGTTCGGCCGACTATCACTATCTCAGCTCACCCGATGATGTGTATGTTTCGCAATCGCAAATTAAACTGTTTGGCCTGAAGACCGGCGATACCGTTCGCGGCACCATCCGGCCTCCCCGCGAAGGAGAGAAATATTTCCCGCTGGTGAAGGTTGAGGAGATTAATGGTCGTACCCCCGACTATATTCGCGACCGCATTTCGTTCGACCACTTAACCCCGCTTTTCCCCAACGAGAAGTTTACCCTGGTACGCCGGGGCGACACTTCGCCCAACCTCTCCTGCCGGATTGTCGATATGTTTGCGCCTATCGGCAAGGGACAACGTGGCTTGATTGTGGCTCAGCCGAAAACGGGAAAAACCGTGTTGCTGAAGGATATTGCCAATGCCATTGCCGCCAACCATCCCGAGGTCTATATGATTGTACTGCTCATCGACGAACGTCCTGAGGAGGTAACCGATATGGCCCGCAGCGTGAATGCCGAGGTGGTGGCTTCTACCTTTGATGAACCCGCCGACAGGCATGTGAGAGTGGCAAGCATTGTGCTCGAAAAGGCCAAAAGATTGGTTGAGTGTGGACATGATGTGGTCATCCTGCTCGATTCGATTACGCGTCTGGCCCGCGCCTTTAATACGGTACAGCCCGCCTCGGGTAAGGTTCTTTCCGGAGGTGTAGATGCCAACGCCCTTCACAAACCCAAACGTTTTTTCGGTGCCGCACGGAAAATCGAAAACGGTGGTTCGCTTACCATTCTGGCTACAGCACTTACTGAAACCGGTTCGAAAATGGATGAGGTTATTTTTGAGGAGTTTAAGGGAACCGGTAATATGGAACTGCAGCTGGATCGCAAGCTCTCCAACCGCAGGATCTTCCCCTCTGTCGATATCACCGCTTCGAGTACGCGTCGCGACGATCTCTTAATGGATAAGGAGACGTTGGGACGCATCTGGGTGCTACGAAACTATCTGGCCGATATGAATTCGATAGAAGCCATGGATTTTATCCGCGACAGGCTGCAGAAAACGCAGTCGAACGAGGAGTTCCTGATTTCGATGAACGACTAGCAAAGCCTGGAGGGCCGGCTCCTAACCGGCAGGAATGTGCCCTGTGCTTTATGTTGGAGAACATAATTGTGGGGCATTTTCTTCATCTTCCGTGATTAATTATCTACTTTTGCGCTCACCCTAAAAATATCAACCCATTAATCAATTTGAAAATGGCTGAAAAGAAATTTATAACCTGCGATGGAAACCAGGCTGCTGCACACGTTGCCTACATGTTCAGCGAAGTGGCTGCCATCTATCCCATTACCCCCTCATCGACTATGGCCGAATACGTGGATGAGTGGTCTGCCAAAGGGAAGAAAAATATGTTTGGCCGCCCCGTTTCTGTGAAAGAGTTGCAGTCGGAAGCCGGTGCCGCCGGTGCGGTTCACGGTTCGCTCCAGGCTGGCGCCCTTACCTCTACCTTTACCGCATCACAGGGGCTTTTGCTCATGGTCCCCAATATGTACAAGATGGCGGGCGAGCTGCTGCCGGCTGTATTTCATGTTTCGGCTCGCGCACTTGCCTCGCATGCGTTATCGATTTTTGGCGACCATCAGGATGTGATGGCCTGTCGTCAAACCGGGTTTGCCCTCCTGGCAACCGGCAGTGTGCAAGAGGTTATGGATTTGGCCGGTCTGGCACATTTGCTAGCCATTAAATCGAGAGTGCCTTTCCTGCACTTCTTTGACGGATTCCGCACTTCGCACGAGATTCAGAAAATTGAAGTTATCTCGCAGGAAGATTTGGTATCGCTCCTCGATCAGGAGGCCTTACAGGCTTTCCGTAACCGGGCTCTGAATCCCGAACATCCTGTTACTCGTGGTACTGCTCAGAATCCCGATATCTATTTCCAGGCTCGTGAGGCTTGCAATAGCTATTACGATCGTCTCCCCGACATGGTTGAGGAGTGTATGAACGATATCAGCCGAATTACCGGACGCGAATATCACCCCTTTACCTATTACGGTGCTCCCGATGCCGAACATGTTGTGGTTGCAATGGGCTCGATTACCGAAGTGCTTAAAGAGGTGGTAGATTATCAGATGGCTCAGGGAAAGAAAGTGGGTGTGATCAGCGTTCATCTATATCGTCCCTTCTCTCCGAAATATCTCCTGAAAGTTCTGCCTAAAACGGTTAAGCGTCTGGCAGTGATTGAGCGTACCAAAGAGCCCGGTTCGAATGGCGAACCGCTCTATCTGGATGTTCAGTCGGTATTTTACGGTGCCGAAAATGCCCCGTTAATTGTTGGTGGTCGTTACGGATTGAGTTCGAAAGATACCACTCCTGCCCATATATTGGCCGTTTATGAGAACCTGGCTCAGAAGGAACCGAAAAATAATTTCACCATCGGCATTGTTGATGATGTAACCTTCCTCTCGCTTCCTCTTCTTCCTGAGATGAATGTTTCGGCTCCCGGTACTTTTCAGGCCCGTTTTTATGGAATCGGCGGTGACGGTACGGTGGGTGCCAACAAAAACTCTATCAAGATTATCGGTGAAACCACCGATAAATATTGCCAGGCCTATTTTGCCTACGATTCAAAAAAGACCGGCGGCCTGACGGTTTCACATCTTCGTTTTGGCGACAGCCCCATTCATTCGCCCTATCTGGTGAATAGTGCCGATTTTGTGGCATGCCACGTGCCGGCTTACCTGGAGAAGTACGATATGCTCAAGGGGCTTCGTAAGGGGGGTACCTTTCTGCTGAACAGCTTCTGGACACCCGAAATGACACGCGAAAAGTTGCCTGTGAATGTCAAGAAGTTCCTGGCCAAAAACGAGATTAATTTCTATATTATTAATGCCACCCAGATTGCCATCGAGGTAGGATTGGGCAGCACCCGAACCAATACCATTCTGCAATCGGCCTTCTTTAAAATTTCCGGAGTTATTCCTTACGAACAGGCGGTTAAAGAGATGTATGCCGCTAACTCGAAGAGTTACGGCAAGAAAGGGGAGGATATTGTGAAGATGAATAACGCCGCAGTAGATCGTGGCGCTGAGGTGGTGAAGATCGAGATTCCTTCGGAGTGGGCAAAACTGGCCGAAGAGAGCCGCGAACCGCTCGACGGACGTTCCGACTATATCACACAATTTGTAGATATGGTTAATGATCAGAAGGGCGATGATCTTCCGGTAAGCACTTTCGTGAATCTGGATATGGTAGACGGTACGCTTCTTCCCGGTACTGCGGCCTTCGAAAAGCGGGGTATTGCCGTAGAGGTTCCCGAGTGGAATGTGGATAACTGTATTCAATGTAATCAGTGTGCATATGTCTGTCCTCACGCTGTAATTCGCCCCTTCCTTTTTGATGAGAAGGAGTTGGCCGGGGCACCCGAGGGAACCAAAACCAAGAAAGCCATTGGTAAGCAACTGGCCGGTCTGGAATTCCGTATTCAGGTGAGTGTTCTGGACTGTACAGGTTGCGGCAACTGTGCCGATGTTTGTCCTGCCAAAGAGAAGGCCCTGGTTATGCAACCCATCGATTCGCAACGCGACGAAATTGCCCGTTGGGACTATATCTCAAAGAATGTTACCTACAAGGATTCACTACTGCCTAAAGAGCAGACCGTGAAGAATAGCCAGTTTGCACAACCCCTCTTCGAGTTCTCGGGTGCTTGTGCCGGTTGCGGCGAAACACCCTATATAAAGTTGATTACCCAGTTGTATGGCGACAGAATGATGATTGCCAATGCTACAGGCTGTTCCTCTATCTATGGCGGTTCGGCACCCTCCAGTCCTTATACCACCAACTCGTGTGGAGAAGGTCCTGCATGGGCCAATTCGCTCTTCGAAGATAACGCGGAATATGGCTTTGGTATGGCAACTGGCGTAGAGGCTATACGCGACAGAATCCAACATATTATGGAGGAGGCAGTAACAAAATGTTCCTGTTGTACCGACGATATGAAAGCCCTTTTCGGGGAGTGGATTGCCAATCGTTTTGATGGCGCAAAAACCCGCGAAATTACCGCTAAGTTGGTTCCTCTTATCGAGGCTTGCAGCTGCGATTGCTGCAAAGAGCTGACCAATCTGAAGCAATATCTGGTGAAAAAATCGGTTTGGATCTTTGGTGGCGACGGTTGGGCTTACGATATCGGATATGGTGGCGTCGATCACGTTTTGGCCTCGGGCGATGATGTGAACATTTTGGTGCTCGACACCGAAGTTTACTCCAACACCGGTGGACAGTCGTCGAAATCGACCCCTGTTGGTGCCGTGGCAAAATTTGCCTCTTCGGGTAAGAAGATCCGTAAGAAAGATCTGGGCATGATGGCCATGAGTTATGGCTATGTTTACGTGGCTCAGGTTGCGATGGGAGCCAGCCAGAACCAGTACCTCAAGGCTGTGAAAGAGGCTGAGTCGTATCCCGGCCCCTCTTTGATTATTGCCTATTCGCCCTGTATCAGCCATGGCTTGCGTGCCGGAATGGGAAAAACACAACAGGAGTCGAAACAAGCTGTTGAAAGCGGATACTGGCATCTCTATCGTTTCGACCCGCGGTTAGAGGAGGAGGGAAAGAATCCTTTCCAACTCGACTCTAAAGAGCCCGACTGGTCGAAGTTCCAATCATTCCTTCTGAATGAGGTGCGTTACTCGTCGCTGAAGAAATCGTTCCCTGCCCAGGCTGAGGAGCTTTTCAAAGCCGCCGAAGAGAATGCCAAATGGCGTTACAACGGGTATAAACGTCTGGCCAGCCTTTCGTTCGAACCTGCCAAAGAGGAGTAGTCATTCTATTCTATAGTTGCAAAAGAGGGGATCCCGATTGGATCCCCTCTTTTTTTGCGCCTCTATAGGGTCGATACTTCCTGATCCGACACCGTCTGGCTACTGTTTCTTCTCTAAAAGTGCCTTTGGCAATGTAATCACACAGATATTCATAGAGCGGTTATCGTCCGAAAGCATGGCCGACTGAATCTGGATTTTGGTGTTATCGGGGCTGAAAGTGGGGTGAGGATGGTCGGCTGCTGTGGCTTTATGGCCTGCCGATAGGAGAATCATCTCTCCGTTCCGGCGGTCTATCAGCCAGATGTCCCGGTTAAAGTCGTCGCCCACAGCCCAAAGTCCGTTGCCCGAACCACTCACATGCCACAGTCCGCTGCCGCTTTTGGTCTGTCCGGCAATGGTCATCTCGCGGGTGCGCAGATTTACAATGCCCAGTCCGGTGGGTTTTTCACGGGTTCCCGAAGGGCCCCAGTCGGCCTCTTGCCCGGGATTTTGTGCACTGGGAGCCGCTTGCGGGTTTGCAGGTTTGTCGGCATCGAGCGGCATTACAGGGCGGTGTCCCATAATGGCAATGGCCACCTCATCTTTGGTAATTACTGCCTCATGGGTAACCCATTCGTATTCGGCTTCGCGATAAAGCGGACGCAAGCCGGTACCGTCGGCACGCACCGTCCAGGTACGTTGGGGGGCCTTGCCTCCGGTTTCCCAGCAGAACACAATCTCTCCGGGTACCCAGGGATTGGTTTGGATATGCCCAATCTGAAAACCCACCGAAACCACATGCGTAGTCTTTCCCGTTTTCAGATCCATACAGGCAATGCCCGAAGGGCCTGCACCCATGTTTCTGGCACCGAAGTTTTCCTCAATCTTTGCTCCTTCCGGCAGATGGCGTGCTGCCTCCTGACGGCTCACCCGGAAATAGACCCTCTCTTCGTCGGCATCGAGGGCCATATCGCCACCGGCACCCAGTTCGGGCGGGGTCACACCACATACACGCTGGTAAACCGAAGCCTCTTTCAGGGTTCCGGCTTCGCTGTCGGCAAATAGCTTTGCGAGATCCACTTCAACCACCTCTACACCACGAGGTGTCATGCCTCCCTGACCGGCGGCTGCTCCGGACTCAGCTCGCTTATTGCGCATAAAGACCAACTTCATAGCATTACGGCCAATGTTAAGCATCCCGGAGTAACCTCCCTCAGTAACCTGTACCATTTCGCCACTCTCTTCATTAACCGCTATAGCTTCGCCGGGCACCCGGTTGGAGCGAAATATCAACCACTTGCCGTCGGAGGTCCACTGGTTGTGTGTCTGATAAATCTTCGAGTCGCCCTTGCCCTGTGTACTGGTGAGGAAGATGAGTTCGGTGCCGGTTTTGGGATCGGTTATCACCTTTCGTTCGGAGGGGAATCGTTTGCCTATCTGCGCCATTGCTCCGTTGGAGCTACAGAAGAGGATAGCCGTAAGCGCCAACGGTAAAAGAAGTTGTTTTCTCATTGTGATTAGAGGGTTTGTTTGTACCAAAAGTACAAATTAATCGAAATATCAGCTATGTGATGGCCAAATCGGCAGAAGAGCTCCGGTTGGGGAGATAAAATTTTTATACATTTGTTACATAGACCTAAATCCTACTAACTTCTCATTTGTATGAATACAATCATCGGACTTCTTATTATCGCGGTTGGCAGTCTGGGCCAGTCGAGCTCGTATGTTCCCATAAACAAGGTAAAAGAGTGGGCCTGGGAGTCGTTCTGGCTTGTGCAGGGGATCTATGCCTGGCTGCTTTTTCCTTATCTCGGGGCTCTATTATCCGATCCTGCCGGTACAGTTCTTTGTGAGATAGT
>JBFWIG010000138.1:0-6716 GCA_050256115.1 Bacteroidales bacterium
GACTGGCTGGATGAGATTGCTTCGGGCGAAAACAAACAAGCGGGTATTCTCGATGCAGAAGGTAAGAATATCGCCAAAGAGGCTTTCCGAAAATCGTTCGAAGGGGGGTACAAAATTTTTATTGTTTGGCAGGCCGAAAGGATGAATGTAACCGTTGCCAATAAGTTGCTCAAACTTTTGGAAGAGCCGCCTGAAAAGACCCTTTTTCTATTGATAGCAGCATCTACCGACCAAATGCTTCCCACAGTACTCTCGCGGGTACAGGTGACGGAGGTGCCTATGGCCGATTCGATAGACAGTGAGGAGAGTAGGCGATTTTTCGACAAATTTGTGGAATTGATGCGGTTGTGTTGGAGCGTCAGGAGTACCCACAAACAAACGCAAAACGATGCCGTGCAGCAGCTGTTAGCTCTTTCAGACACACTTGCCGGATGGCAACGGGCTGTGATTAAACGGTTTCTTCTCTTCTCAATGCGTATGGTTCGCGAGAATCTGATGCTGAACCTCGAGCAGCCCCAACTGGCTCGCCTCACCCCCGAAGAAGAGGCGTTCTCCGTAAAGTTCAGCCAGTTTATTCGCCCCGATAACGCGCCACTTCTGGTTGACGAATTCGAAAAAGCTTACAGAGACGTGGATGGGAATGTGTCGGAAAGGCTGGTTATGGTGGATATGGCAATGGAGATAGTGAGGATTATCAGAGTGTAGTTATGTAGCAATTGTGTGATGGAGTGACGGTGTGACGGTGTGACGGTGTGATTCGGAGCGCCCCAAATGACTAAATCACTGTTTTTTGTCTATTTTTGTAGTTTGTTATTGTGTGTTGTTGGTTTAGCTTATGGATTGGGAAAAACGATGCGCTCGCGGGGCGTTTAATCCTATAGATGATGCAATTGAGGCAGGATCGGGTTCCGGACAGGGATCGGTTTCGGATTCAGGTGCCGGAGGTTGTGGTTGTTTGTGTAAAGCGGGTAGGATGGATACGCACGATTGGCTGGCAGAGGTGCCGCCAACCGGAAAGCCCTTTGATGTGGTGGAAGTGCGGTTTAAGAATACACGGAAGGGGTTTTATTATAACGCCAACGGGATTGCTTTGAAGAAGGGCGATTTGGTGGCAGTCGAAGCTAGCCCCGGTCATGATATGGGGGTAGTTTCGCTGGAAGGCGAAGTGGTCCGGTATCAGTTGAAACGGATGGGGATTCAGAGCGAGCCTTCGGAGATGAAGAAGATCTTTCGGAAGGCGCGTCAGGCCGATCTTGAGAAGTGGCTGCAGGCGGTTGATGCCGAGGAGGATACAATGTTTCGGTCTAGGAAGATTGCCGAACGGCTGCAGTTGGATATGAAGATTAGCGATGTAGAATACCAAGGCGATAAGTCGAAAGCTATCTTTTATTATATAGCCGAGAGTCGGGTCGATTTCCGGGAGTTAATTAAGGTGTTGGCCGATGAGTTTCGGATCAGAGTGGAGATGAAGCAGATCGGCTCTCGCCAGGAGGCGGGGCTGGTTGGCGGTATAGGGTCGTGCGGCAGGGAACTCTGCTGTTCTACCTGGATGACGCACTTTGTGTCGGTGACTACCGGTGCAGCACGCCATCAGGAGGTGTCGCTGAATCCTCAGAAGTTGGCAGGTCAGTGCGGAAAACTTAAGTGCTGTCTCAATTATGAGTTGCCCGTCTATCTCGACGCTCAGGCAGATTTTCCCGATGTGTCGAAACCTTTCGATACCGAAAAGGGCCCTGTCTACCATTTTAAGACCGATATTTTCCGGAGGCTTATGTGGTTTTCGTACGAGAAGAATGCCCTCTCTAACTTGGTGGTGTTAACGGTAGATACGGTGAAGGAGATGTCGCAGCTGGCCAGAAAGGGTCTTAGAATCCCTGCCCTGGAGAGTACGGTAATTGACTCTGCTCCCGCGGTGGCTTCGGTGGAGTACCAGAACTCGGTGGGCGAGGAGAGTCTTACTCGTTTCGAAGAGGGAGGGAAACGGAAGAAACGGAAAAAAAAGAGTAAAGGGCGGCCGGGTACCGATGCCGATGGAGGACAGAAACCTTCTCAGGCAACCCAATCAGCTCCGTCCGATTTGTCGCAAGGCAAACCGTCGCAGAACGGGGGCTCGCATCAGCGGAAACCGGGAGGGTCGAACCCTCAAAGAGGACCGAGGCCGGGATCGAAGGGCGGGCCTGTGAATAGAGGGTGATGAAGAAGATGTTGCGTATGATAATGGTTCGGACGCTGGCTGTATCGGTGATCGTGGTGGCGTTAGGGTTATTATGGGGCGGATGTGACCGTTCTATGGTTTTTGATCAGAGTGTTTCGGTGAAGGGACGTAGTTGGCACAGGGCAGTGCAGTATCCTTTTCTGGTTACGATAGAGGATACCGTGTCGGCATATAATCTCTATATCAATTTGCGCCATACCGGCGATTATCCCTACGCAAATCTCTTTCTCTTTCTGCACAGTTCGCTGCCCGATGGTCGGACTGCTACCGATACCCTGGAGTTGGTGCTGGCCGATGCACGCGGCAAGTGGTACGGTTCAGGTCTGGGCGATTTGCTGTGTTACCGTGTGCCCTATAAACGCGGAGTGCAGATGTCGCAAAGCGGTGTATATCAATTTAGTATCGAGCAGGCAATGCGCAACCAGGCACTGCCTGCCATTGTGAATGTGGGCTTTCGCGTGGAGCGGGCCCAAATCTTAGAAGCAAAAGGTGTCGAACAAAAATAAACTGCAAAAGTTTGCCGAGATGGCCACCTTTGGCCACGTGGTGCAGGCTTCGTATGGTGAGGTGGCCGGATCTGACCATCCCCTTAAGGGTCGGTGGGCCGATCAGTTCTTTGGTAATCGACTCCCCCTGGTGGTGGAGTTGGGTTGCGGCAAGGGTGAATATAGTGTGGGGCTGGCCGAAAGGTTTCCCGATAAAAATTTTTTGGGGGTCGACATTAAGGGGGCTCGCATGTGGAAAGGGGCAACCGATGCGTTAGAGAAGGGGCTCACCAATGTGGGTTTTCTGCGTACCCGGATTGAGCAGATCGGCTCCTTTTTTGCGCCGGGCGAGGTGTCGGAGATCTGGATTACATTCCCCGACCCTCAGGCCAAGCGGAATCGGGCCAAAAAACGGCTCACCTCGGCCGGTTTTCTGAACCGCTACCGTGTTTTCCTGAAACCAGACGGGGTGGTACACCTGAAAACCGACTCGCGACTGCTCTACGACTTTACCCGGCGGGTGATTGCAATCAATGGTCTGACGTGCCTTGAAGATACCGACAACCTCTATGGTTCGGGCCGTGCCGACGAGATTCTCTCTATCCGCACTCATTACGAGACCCTCTTTATGGAGAAGGGTTTTACCATAAAGTATCTGCAATTTGGGCTTATCGGGGCTGTATCTGCCCTTCTGGAAGATCCCGATCCCGACGAAACCGATTACAGCCCCCCTGTGCCTGAGACGGGCGGGGTTCTATAAATCCTGAACATTATCTGAATGGAAACCAAAATTGAAAGTAAGGTGGGAAACACCCAACTTCCTGCCGATAGGCTATACGCTTTTTTTGCCGACCTGTCGAAATTGAATGAATTTAAAGATCGGCTTCCCGCCGATAAGGTGAGCGAGTGGAGTGCTACCCCCGACGAGCTCTCGTGCGTGGTGGGTGGGATGGCCCGCATTACCCTGAAGATAGTAGAGCGTCAGCCCGAGGTGGTAAAAATGGAGGGAGAGGGGATGGGAACCCCCTTCTTCTTCTGGGCGCAGATTAAGCCGCTGGCTTCCGGCTCTTGCCTAAAGCTAACCGTGAAGTCGGAGCTCAACTTTGCCCTAAAAATGATGCTCGAGAAGCCTATTCGCGAAGGGTTAGATAAGCTGGTAGATACCATCTCGAGTATAGAGGGCTGATCTTCTTTACCGCGCAACGCGTAGGTTGAGGGCAACTCCTTAGGGCGGTTGGCGCAGGGTATGAACCGACATTGCCCGGGGGTGCTTTTTGACGCGCCAATATTTTGCCGTTCGCAAAATTTCTGTACATTTGTCGGCTCTAAAAACGGAAAGCTGCCAGAGTGGTCGAATGGGGCAGACTCGAAATCTGTTGTACCCTTCGGGGTACCGGGGGTTCGAATCCCTCGCTTTCCGCGAAACAGCATAAAAAAAACAGCGCGAAAGCGCTGTTTTTTTTATGCCCCTGTCCCAACGCCAAGCTTGCTTGAGCGGCGGGCTCGTCCCGATTTCTTTTTTATCTTCTTTCGCATTTACTTTACATTGGTAAGTTCTTTGCAACAATGTGAGCAGCGTGTTGCTTTTCCGTGAGAATGCAAGGAGCAGAAGATTAGATGTGCTATTTTGGGATCAGAAGATGAATGGTAAACGTTGTTTAGTTACAGGTGCCACGGGGTTAGTGGGTTCGCATCTATTATTGCAGTTAGTCAGGCAGGGGTGTTGCGTGAGGGCTCCTTTTCGCAATCGCTCCCGGATAGAAGCGGTCCGCGAAGTTTTTCAATGTAGTGTCTCGCCTCTCGAGGCAGAGACTCTTATGGCCCAGGTAGAGTGGGTGGAGGCCGATCTTACCCGTTTCGAGTTGCTTCCATCGCTCTGCTCCGGGGTAGATAGAATATTTCATGTGGCTGGTATGGTCACTTTTTTGCCGGGGCATCGGGAGGAGCTGTTTTTGCATAATGCTAAAGTTACAGAGGCTTTGGCATCGGCAGCCATTGAGTCAGGGGTAGACCATTTTCTGTACGTTAGTTCGGTAGCGGTTATTGATGCCCCTGCATGTGTGGAGGCTACAGAGTCTATGGCTTGGGATGCTTCACGCCACCATTCCGATTATGCCGCGAGCAAGTATGCCGCAGAGCAGGCAGTATGGAGGGCGGCCTCCAAAGGGCTGAAGGCAACAGTGGTTAACCCTTCGGTAGTTCTCGGTCCGGGATTTTGGGGCACCGGGAGTAGTGCCTTTTTCTCAATAATCAGTAAAGGATTGGCTTTCTATCCTCCCGGCGGCACAGGGGTGGTAGATGTACGTGATGTGGCCGTGGCCATGGTGCTGCTAAGCCGCTCAGATTGTCATGGACGCCGCTTCATTCTCTCCGGGGCTAATGTATTATATAAGGAGCTATTTGAAACAATCGCGTATGCCCTTACTGTTTCGCCCCCTCGAATTGCGCTTTACAGCTGGATGGAGCCTTTGGGAATTGCGGCGGTGAAGCTCTATTCTGCGCTTACGCGCCGGACAATGAAGGTTTCGCCCGATATGATCCGATCCTCCTTCCGGGTTTCCCGATACAACGGATCGGAAATAACCAGGACCATAGGTCTTACGTATACTCCTTTTCGGGAGACGATAGACTATATTGCGAAGGCGTACACCAATGCATTAATGCTCTAGTGCTCTAATGCTGCGCTTCGCGCAAATGGTAAATGGTTAATGGTTGAAGGGCGGAGTTATTTCTGAAAAGGGGTTATATTTGTACAGTTAATTTCACGCTTATTATATATTGTATGGCTTATTTGTTTACTTCCGAGTCGGTTTCTGAGGGTCATCCCGATAAGGTGGCCGATCAGATTTCTGATGCGTTGCTCGATGAATTTCTCCGGGTAGATCCGGAGTCGAAGGTGGCTTGTGAAACGTTGGTTACAACGGGTCTCGTGGTGTTGAGCGGCGAGGTGAAGACATCGGGGTATGTCGATGTGCAATCTGTGGCACGCAGGGTTATCGGTGATATTGGATATACACGCGGCGAATATATGTTCGAGAGTAAGTCGTGCGGGGTGCTTTCGGCTATTCATGAACAGTCGCCCGACATTAATCAGGGGGTTGAGCGTTTGGTCGATGAGGAACAGGGTGCCGGCGATCAGGGTATGATGTTTGGTTACGCTACGCGCGAGACCGATGAGTTGATGCCTCTGCCGCTTGTGCTTTCGCACGCGTTGTTAAAGGAGCTGTCGGCCATTCGCCGAAAGGGGGAGGTGATGACCTATCTGCGGCCCGATGCTAAATCGCAGGTTACCATTGAGTATTCCGATACGAATGAACCTTTACGGGTGCATACGTTGGTGGTTTCTACGCAACACGACGATTTCGATGAGGAGCAGTCGATGTTGGCCAAGATTAAGGCCGATGTGGTAAAGTTTCTGATTCCTGCGGTGGTGGCCAAGTTGCCGGCACGTTTGCAGGGGCTGTTCGACGGGAAATATATTTTGCATGTTAACCCTACCGGCAAGTTTGTGATTGGAGGGCCTCACGGTGATACAGGGCTTACGGGACGCAAAATCATTGTAGATACCTACGGTGGAAAGGGAGCCCATGGTGGCGGGGCCTTCTCGGGAAAGGATGCTTCGAAGGTAGATCGCTCGGCCGCCTATGCGGCACGCCATATCGCAAAGAATTTGGTAGCTGCCGGGGTTTGCGATGAGGTGTTGGTGCAGCTTTCGTATGCCATTGGTGTGGCAGCGCCGTTAAGTGTCTATGTCAATACCTATGGATCAGCCCGGGTTTCCGCTAGCGACGGTGATATTGCCCGCAAGGTAGAGAAGCTCTTCGACCTCCGACCCTATGCCATCATCAAACGCTTTGGTCTGAAGAATCCCGTCTTCCTCGAAACCGCATCGTATGGCCATTTTGGTCGCGAACCCTTCGAACGCGAAGTTGTGCTGCAACAGAATGGCAGCGAAGTACGGAAAATAGTCTCCTTCTTTGCCTGGGAAAAAACCGACTATGTAGAGGCGCTACAGC
>JBFWIG010000139.1:0-6707 GCA_050256115.1 Bacteroidales bacterium
ACCACCCGTCCCGCCACTGTGGGATAAAACCGGGAGTAGATATTTTCGGGTTTCTCGTTGAGATCGGCGTTGAAATTCACCTCCACTGCTTCGGCACCTTCAAAACCCGCCCGGTAGCGGTGGCCGTTTCGGTTACTAAATGCCAGCGTAGATTTTACCACAACGTGCACTGTAACCGAACGAACCTCGGAAGGCAGCGTCATTTTATAAGAGATAGAGGCCCCCACAACCGGAAGAGAATAGGGCATTACGGCCATTCCCCCGAGGGTGCGTCCGGCAAAGGGGATGGCAGTCCACCTGGCTTCGGCAGCCTCTTTCAGGGCATAATAGTGAGGGGCCTCTATGGCGATATATCCTGCCGAGGGCGAATAGAGGTAGTTCCCCACCGCCTTTTCGGGTTCGGCAATACGGAATACCTGAGGCAATCGGTCGGCTGGAAAATTATCGTTCCACGAGGTATATCCAATCTTTTTCTGAATCATCATATTTTTCCACTTACCGCCCGACATCACTTCGTTATAATCGCGACTCAATTCGGCATCTCTGGCAAAACAGCGCTCCACCTTATCGGCCCAGGCATTGGCCTCGGTATTCCCGGCGGCATTCAATGCATGGTTCATGGCCTGGGCATAGTACATTTCGTATAAGTTGGCCATGGCCTGCACCGGATAGAGAATCAGCTGCTTATACGCATCGCGATAGTCCGGTTTAAGGCTCAGGTATTGTCGCAGTGCTTCGGCCTCTAACTTGATATATTCGTCCGACACACGCTTCCACTCGCCTGTGGCCAGATTATAGGTTCGGCGGTCGAGCATCTCGGGCGTAACCCTGCCATTATACTGGGAGTAAAGGTTCAGGATTCGTGCCGCCTCATCGGCCTGCGCCTCCCCAAATTGCATGGCACAAAAACCGCGGGTATGATCTAAGAGATTATTCGCCTTATAACGGTTTGGGCTCCAGGCCATATCGAGAAAGAGCGAAATGGGGTACTCCATGGGTTTGATATCGCCCACGTTAAGCACCCAAAGCTTATCAACGCCATAATCGAAAGTGAGCTGCAGTTGCTCCCACATATGTTGAATGGGGGTTACATTGAGCCATTTGGAATTACGCGGAGCCCCCACATAATCTACATGGTAATAGATGCCCCAGCCTCCGGGGTGCTTCCGTTCTTCGACATTGGGCAACCGCCTGACATTTCCCCAATTGTCATCGCTCAAGAGAATAATCACATCTTCGGGAACCCGCAACCCCTGGTCGTAATAGTCTTGTACCTCCTTATAGAGCGCCCATACCTGTGGCGTTTCGGCTGCAGGCTTGCCGGTTACCTTTTCGATGATTTTTCGTTGATTCTTTATCACCGATTCAAGCAGTTTCACATCGGTCTCTTTCGACATAGCCTCATCGCCATCGCCCCGCATACCTATAGTGATCAAATCCTCTTTTTCCTTGACGCGTTCTATCCCTTCGCGGAAAAATTGATCGATTACCTTAGCGTTAGTACCATAATTCCAGGCTCCCGAAGCGCCCCCTCTTCTTGCCCACTCCTGGTGATTCCGGGCCATGGGTTCGTGGTGCGAGGTTCCGATAATGACCCCCATCTCATCGGCCAGCCGGCTGTTCATCGGGTCGTCCTGATAGAAAGCCCATCCCCACATGGCCGGCCATAAGAAATTACCCTTGAGACGAAGAATCAATTCGAACACACGGGCATAAAACCGGTGGTCGCCATAATCGGTTCCGTAGGTATGCTTTACCCATCCCGTAAGGCAGGGAGCCTCATCGTTAATAAAGATGCCCCGGTACTGCACGGCGGGCTCGCCTTTACTAAATGAACCGGGAGTCACATAGAGGTTCTCCTTTTTGGCAACGGGCACATCGGCCCACCAGTACCAGGGCGAAACCCCCATCTGCTCCGACAAATCGTAGATCCCATAGATGGTACCCCGCCGATTGCTCCCTACAATTACCAACGCACTCTTTACACCGGGCATCGGATCGGCTACAGTGGTAATGAGGAAGGTTTCCCACTTACCCTCAATTTGGGAGATATCTATCCTTTTCTGCTTTACCAGATTGTCTATCAGCTTACTTTTTCCTGCCGTTCCGGCAATAATAACCTGCCCACTCTGCGAGATGGCATCGAAGTGCAACACCGGACGTGCTCCGGAAACCCGCTCAATATCATCCTGAAGATTTTTGAAAGCCAACAACACCCCGACATCATCGTTCGAGTCTATCAACATCGGTGCAGCTAAACCCGCCGAACTGATACAAAAGTTGCCGCTTCCGGGTTCGGTAGTGATATATTGGCTCTCCTGAGTCGATGCTGCAACGGGCAGAAGTAGTGCTGCCAACAGAAATAGTAAAAGTACGCTTCTCATCATTGATCTATTGTTGTTGATTATCGGCCCATTTCATCCCTTCTGGGCTTCTTCGCCAGGTAAAATAGCTATCCAACACCCGCATAGAGGCTTCGTCGGGAACCGGACCCGTAACCACTTCGGCACCCAGATAGATCGCCGAGGGTTCCTGCTCCGAAAATTGGGGCCATTGGGGTAATCCTTCGCCATTGGGATCGCCATTCTTTACAAACTGCGTCCAGTAGTTGGCCATCAGTTCCGACATCCGACCATCCGAATCGGCCGATTCTCTGCGCGATCCGCCCAAATTCATAAAGACGTAGGCCACATCGGCACCGTGGGGCGTGCCGTGATCGGCCTGCGAAGAGTCTTGGGCAAACTGCGGATGTTGATCGAAATAGTAGAAAAAGACCTTCGACTTTCCGGTTCGCGATTGAAGTTTTGCCCAACTCCAGGTGTGCCAGCCAAAGGCGGCATCACGCATCAGATTGCGGGCACTGCGCGGCACACTCGCCTCGCCGGCAGGATAGGCCTTTAAAAGGGTATCGGCAAAAGGGCCAAACCGGCGTGAAACGCCATCGGCAAACTCCTGTGGGGTCCGACCGGGCGAGAAGCTCAACCCTTCGTCCGAATTGTATCCCACCAGTACAGCTACATCGTTATATTTTCCCTCCTCATACAGCGTATACTGATTGCCGGGAATCACATAGCCGTCTACGATGGGCCATGCTCCGCCCATTCCCATGCCCATAGGAAGCTTTCCGGCCTCCACCTTGCGCAAATCGGCCATCGAAGTGGCACCTGCATTACGCACATACGCTATGCCATCCTGCTCTGCCTGCGCTAATGTCTTCATATTCTCGCCGGGAAATGTCTGCGCCCGGGTAGGCCCAAACGAACCCCCGCTCTGCGAAATGGCACCCCGAAACAACCCTTTAGCCAGGGGAGAGGCGCACAACATACTCACCGAAATGGCACCTGCCGATTCACCAAAAATGGTCACCTTATCGGGATCGCCCCCAAAAGCGGCGATATTCTTTTTCACCCATTGCAGTCCGGCAATCTGATCGAGTAATCCATAGTTCCCCGATACCCCCTGCGGGTTTTCGGCACTCAACTCAGGATGTGCCAGGAAACCCAGCTGTCCCACACGATAAGCAATGCTCACCAGCACAACCCCCTTTCGCGCCAGATGTTCGCCGTTATGAACCGCATCGGAGGTAGATCCAAAACTGAACCCCCCGCCATAAATCCAGACCATAACCGGCAACTTCTCTTTGGCCGAACCGGCAGGTGTCCACACATTGAGGTAGAGACAATCTTCGCTCTTACCCGATGCCGGATTCCCCCCCTGCATGGGAGCGGGAGCATACTCTTTGGTCTCTTTTACCCCTTGCCATTTTTCTACCGGCTGCGGAGCTTTCCAGCGCAGATCACCTATCGGAGGCGCCGCAAAAGGAATCCCTTTGTAAATGGCTAAATCAGAGGTAACTGTGCCCTCAATTACGCCCCCTTCCACTTTAACCTGTCCGGGCTCGAGCGTTGAGCACGATGGTAAAACGATTGCCGCAACCAGCGCCAAAAACAAGAATTTACAGTTCATCACATTCCTTATTAGTACCTATACTCCGGGCCACGACGCTCGCGAAAAGCTGCCCCCCCCCGAAAATTCAATCACGGGCAGAAAAAAGTGTTACATCAATCGACTCGCCGAGTGCCCTGTATCCCTCTGCATTGGGATGAAGCCAATCATTAGAAAAAGCCTGACGCAAACAACTGCTGTCGGCCGGATCGCGGAGCACCTTATCGAAATCGAGAACGCCATCAAAATTCCCGGGCTGCCTTATCCAACGGTTCACCTCCGCTCTTACGGCTTCGTGCGCCGGAGAGTAGTAACTATGTCCTTTAAAAGGGGTAACGGTTGCACCATAAATGGGCAGTTGCGCCTCTCGGGCCTGCGAAATCAGCGTAGAGAGCGCCTCGATAATTTTTTCGGCCGAAGCCCCTCCTCCAATGTCGTTAACCCCATAAAACACGATGGCAAAACCCACACCTGCCTGATCCAGGATATCCTTTGCAAAGCGCTTTACACCTGAGGTGATAAGCCAGGTGGCCCCGATGCCCATATTCACCACACCCATATGCGATGTGGCCGGATTGGCCAGCAACCTCTCCGAAAAGATATCGGTCCATTTGTTTGCAAGTCCGCCATGCAACCCATACCCGTCGGTAATGGAGTTACCCAACACAGCAATGGTCAGAGCCCGTTGCGCAGCCAAGACCTCAACACCGTGAATATGATACCACCGCTCAATGGGCACCCCTCCGGAGAAGGTGGCATTAGCCGATTGATTGCCCTCAAGTATGTAGGAGTCGGTGCGCGACCCGTAATGGTGAGTCATATCGGATGCCGTTTTGCAGGCTCCGTACCAGGTGGTAATGGCAAGATGCATACCGGGAGTGAGCCGAAACGGAATCGGATCGGAGGTAATCTCCGCATAAGGAGCCATGGTTATCTCCTCTTTGCCTCCAAAAACAACTTTTGCCATCGTTGCGCCATCAACAGCCGACTGACCCTTCTGCAGCAACGAAGCAAGGGTTACCGCCTTAAGCGTTACAGGGGTAGCAGACGTTACATTCGAAAATTTGAGTCTGAGCGTATCTCCACCAATCGAAACCCGAACCACCTGTCGGAGCGTATTATTCTCGAGATAGGGCGCCGGTGGAGTATTGGTTCCGGCAGCATAGGGAGCGGCGCTCCATGTGGCCACCCATTTCTGACCCCGCACCGTTGTCGGGACCAAAAGCAAAAGAAGAAGAGTGGCCCATCCGAAGGCTCTCTGAAAACTGCCAAGTCTCATTATATATACCTTAAAATAAAGATGTTACATTAACGATGCAGCACTCATGACAGAACATTATGAATCCGGCATTAAGGATTCGGCTGAACCCCGGAGCTATTGGCCGAAGTAGCATAAAGTCCTAACAGACAACCGGTAAACCCACCGGCTACATCGGTCGAAAGAATATCACCCGAAACGGCCTCTCCCAAATTCACAAAGTCGGTTCCATTGGCAGCGTACGAAAACTGATAGTTGTCGCCGTTGGCCGAAACCTGCAAACGGATAGGCTTACTGAGATCGACAGTAACAGAGGCCACAACCTCACTGTTCAATTCACGGCTGCGCGGGCCTTTACGGGCATTGCGTTCCAGCAAGAGCGTATATTTACCCTCTTTCAAAGTTACGCCATACACATAGTTGTAACTTTCGCTCTGCAGGCATACAATCCCGGCCAGATCCTTTTCCGACTTCGGTTTGTAATCCATGGTCACCTCATAGGAAAAAGCGTTGTGCATCTGCCGCAGGAAGAGCGTCGATGTGGGCTTCAACTCCTTGATATGGGTTGCAAACGGATTGATCTTAACGCCTCCGCTCACCTTCTCCATAAAAGCTTCGCGCGGTCCTCTCAGGCCGATCCAGCGATAATCGAGCTGAGGAGCCGAGAAATCTTCGGCATACCGGAAATTACCATTGGGCACGAAACCGTTTTGTCCGGTCTGGTTCTTTGCCCCCTTAGGCATCTTCAACTTTGGTTCGAGGGGTACCAGACCATTCTCGAACACCGGAAATTCGCCCGACCAATCTACCGGAAGAATAAAGGTTTCGCGACCCGTATTTACCCGCTTTGCCTCATTAGGCCGAACCGCCAGAAAAACCCCGTAATACTTTCCGTCGGGACCCTCAACGATATCGGCATGCCCGGCCCAATCAACCTTATTTTCGCGGTCGAAGGGAAAATGCCGTTGAGTAAGAATGGGATTGCTCGGTGCGGGAACATAAGGTCCGGTAGGGCTGTCGCTTTTAAAGATTACCTCACTATGCCAGTCGCCTGTACCCCCTTCGGCGCACATCAGATAGTATTTGCCGTTTTTCTTATAGATATGGGGAGCCTCAATCCAGATAGGTTTCTTAGACAAATCAACACCCCCGTTTACAATCACCTTGTCGGTACCGGGAATCACCTTATCGGTTGCCACATCGTACTCCCAGATCTTAATCACCCTGTGCCCGTTATAGAGCTCCTGATCTCTGGCCGGTGCATCGTTGTGTACAATATAGGCCTTCCCGTTATCGTCGAAGAAGATAGAGGGATCGATCCCGCCAAAATCGAGCCTGATCGGTTCGCTCCAGCCTTTACGGGGATCTTTGGTTTTTACGATAATATTGCCCCCTCTGCCGGCAAAAGCGGTCACAATCATATAGAAGGTGTCGTTGTTGGGATTATAGGTGATACCCGGAGCATAGACACCCATACTAATACCGGTATCGTGCGTATCGAGCT
>JBFWIG010000140.1:0-6694 GCA_050256115.1 Bacteroidales bacterium
CCGATGGTCGTTCACCGTATAGAGATTACATAACTCACTTGCAACATACCTCCATTTTACCCAGCGCACATTCGTAAGGTCAACAATATCGGTAATCCCAAAATATTGGAAAGGGCAGAGTATCTTTCTGTTGAGGGCTTCCGGAAGACGGATGCTTGCTGCCACTCTGTCGTCAAAATCGCGTAAAATATCCTCACCATCCATCCTTTCTGGGGTGGCGGTAAGCCCAAGCAAAATGATTGGACGAAAATATGCCAAAATAGGTCGATAGCTGGAAGCAGCAATGTGATGCACCTCGTCAACAACAATGAAATCGTAGTACTCTGGTGAAAGAGTAAGTTTACCCATCCGTTTGTTGATTGTCTGCACCGATGCAAACAGATGTTCATGATGGGTCGGTTCAATTCCATCTACCCATAATTCTCCAAAATTATTGTCGCGCAAAACCCCTTGAAAGGTATCCATAGCCTGCGCCAGAATCTCTTTTCGGTGTGCTATAAACAAAAGGCGCGATTTTGGATATTGGGCAATATGACGTTTATAATCGAATGCCGAAATCATGGTTTTACCCGTTCCAGTGGCAGCTACAATAAGATTTCTAAAGCGGTTATGAACCGATCGCTCAACAACAAGCGCTTCAAGAATCTCCTGCTGATACGGATAGGGTTTGATATCAAAGAAGTTTTTTGTGAGAGGCAAAACTTTACCCTCTTTGACATCACGTCCACGCCTCAACTCCGCCAACAGTTTTTCGGAATGTTCATACTCGTTGAACAACTCGAATTCCGGGTTTTGCCAATACGATTCAAACGTCTTTTGAAACTTATCAATAATGTGGGATACCTCCTTTGTGGTAACCTTGATATTCCACTCAAGGCCATCGGTGAGCGCGGTTCGGGAGAAATTCGAAGAACCGATATAACCGGTGTGGAACCCCGTATCTCTATGAAACAGATAGGCTTTTGCGTGTAATCGCTCATTACCTGTGTTGTACGAAATCTTAACCTCAGTATTCTCTAGCGAGGAAAGGAGCTGAACAGCCTTATAGTCGGTGGCACCCATATAGGTGGTAGTAATAACCCGCAATCGCCCTCCCCTCTTTACAAACTCTCGCAGATCACTTTCGAGTATAATAATGCCCTTCCACTTAATAAAAGAGACCAATAGATCGATTCTGTTGGAGGATCGAATCTCTCGTCTGAGCTCACTCTCCATAGATAAGCCCGAGTTCCCTCCAGTAAACAATTCGCTATGGGTTAATCGAGTACAGGGAGTAATCTCCTTTAGGTGTAGATCCAGATCGGAATAATGTGTATCGACCTTCGAAAAGACTGCCTTTAATATACGGCCTCCTGCAGCAACAAGATCCTCTTCAAACTCCTCATTCCGAAGGGTTTCTTTGAGCAAGGAGATGATTTTGTTTGCAATCTCAATTTGTATCTCCAAGAGGGCATCATCACTATCGATCGATCCTTTCTCAATCCGCACACATGCCAACGCATAGCGGATAGATTGCGCCAAATGCAAGGACAAAACCTCTGCGGCCTCCTGCTTATCCATCTTGGTGGTTCTACACTCGAATTGCTCTTTATCAAGCTCATCAAGCTTAGAAACCACCAGCTTTGTAACCAATTGTTCGTAAATACCCTGATTCATCCGGATTGTTGAGATGTAGAGATAGCTTCTTTTTGCAATGAGAGAAAAATGGTATCTAATTTACCGCATTTTAATGGAAAAATGCCAATGTGTTAGGTCATGATACCATCAAATTTCTTAGTAATAGGCGATATGGAAGGCACATAGCCTTACCATCAGAGAACTAATCTCCGAAATAAGGAGTCTCTATTGGACGATCAAACCAAATGAGACCAAATAAAATTACTGCCAAGAAAGGCCAAGAAAGGAGGAACCCTTAGTCCAAGCAAAATACGAACAGGGTGCAAGCTTTAGGTGATGGATATGTGTAAGTGCCTCCCTAATCCGATTTCTATAATTTTATAGTAGGTAGAAATCTGAATATCACGCTGTCCATTCTCAATTCTGGAAATATAACTTTTTTTCGTACCTGTCCTTTCAGCGAGTTGTGATTACGGTTGAACCGGCACAAAACGGACAATCATGCCCGGCTCTTCCAACCCTACATAGACCAGTCCGTCGGGCCCCATCACCACATTGCGGACCCGGCCAATCCCTTCGGCCAGCTTTTCACGATGAACCACCTTTTGCTCTTTAAGCACAATGCGTTCTATGTAATCGAACCGGAGAGAACCCACCAGCAGATGGTTTGCCCATTCGGGAAACCGATTGCCGGAGACAAAAGTCATTCCACAGGGAGCCATGGATGGAGTCCATTGCATAACGGGCTGCTCCATACCCACCCTTACCGAATCGGTGGCGAGTATGGTTCCATCGTAATTAATACCGTACGAAATCTCCGGCCAGCCGTAATTCTTGCCCGGCAAAATCAGGTTCAGTTCGTCGCCTCCCATGGGGCCATGTTCGGTTTCCCATACATCGCCCGTAACCGGATCGACCACCGTACCCTGCGGATTTCTATGCCCATAGCTGTAGATGGTACGAATGGCGCCTTCGCGGTTGGCGAAAGGGTTATCGGCAGGGATCCGCCCATCATCGTGAATCCGATGGATTTTCCCGTTGGTATTATCCAGCTTCTGCGGAAAATCGAAGTGCTGACCCCGATCGCCCACCCCGAAAAAGAGATATCCCTTGCCATCGAAAGCCAATTTACAACCCCAGTGCTGACCCCGATCGGTTGCAGGAGTTCCGGTGAAAAGCACCTCCAAATCGGTAAGCCTGTTTCCGTTGAGCCTTGCCCGCATAATGGCGGTAGAACCTCTACGGGTGGCACTCAAGGTATCGAGGGCAGAATAGGAGAAATAAATCCATCCATTATTTTCATAATCAGGGTGTAGTGCCACATCGAGCAATCCCCCCTGACCCACAGCCATAATGGGGGGCAACCCTATTATGGGAGGCGAAATCACACCCTTCGACAAGCGGTGAAGGGTACCTTTTCGTTCCGAGAAGAGCATATCGCCATTGGGCAGAAAGGCCATTCCCCAAGGTACCTCAATACCCGAAACCACCGTATCAATAACAAAATTATACAACTCCGACCGGAGAATTCCATCTGCGGTAAGAGCAGGCTTGAGTTGCGTACGGTCGGCCGGAATACCCCCCTTCACATAAAGAGCCAGCTCCTTTAACTCTTGGTTCGAAAAGGTCTTCTCGAAAGCCGGCATACCAATAGTCACAATACCTTCCGAGATACTGCGTTCGACCGATGCGGTACCCGACTCCTCCATCCACTGCTTTTCGGCAAATTTCTCAAGATTATCGCCATGACAACCGGCACAAAACATCTTATAGTTTGTAGCCGCATCACGATTTTTGACCGAACCCGGGTTATTCTTGCATGCGCCAGAGAGCAAAAGAGCAACTACTCCCAAACACAAAACGGACAAAACAGCGGAATTCTTCATGAGATGAAAGGTTTTGGTGGAATGAATATACGATTTTACAAAAAAAAGAACAGACAATAGACACAACTACCCCGAAAAAAGAGCGAAAATGAATAGGCAAATTTCGGCCTTGTATATATCTTGCGCTTCGCGCCAGGTGCTCTGGTGCATCGAAGCGCATGCGCGCTTCGAGTGCTCAAGTGCTCAAGTGCTGCGCTTCGCGCGAAATGGTGAATGGTGAATGGTTAATGGTGAATGGTTAATGGTATATGATGAATGGTAAAAGGGTGCATTTATTGCTTTTGGCGATAGCGTTGGTCTCTTCGGGCGCTTTTGGGACAATTTCGAAGAAGAAACCGCTGAAGATTGAGGCGGAGTCGGGAATGCAGATGGAGGGTGCCGGCACGATAGAGAGTGGAGTGGCATCGGGAAAAGCTATGGTCTCTCTGCGTAATCCGAGCGAAGGCATCCGCTTTACGGCCCTTCCGGGAGCCACTAAACTGGCCGTCCGCTATGCAGGAACCGCTGTAGGTACGCTTACGGTGGTGGTAGACGATACCGCACGGAAAAAAATCCATCTCCACGCAACCGGATCGGCCACCGAGGTGTTGCGCGATGCGATTATCGATGTGGAGATTCCGGCGAAAGCAGCCCTACTGCTTTGTATGGAAGAGGGAGATGTCACTGCCAATATAGACTATATAACTGTGGGCAATGGAGATCTGAACCTGCCTCCCGACATTTGGAATCTGGGTCCGCTCCCTGTGGCATCGGGCCCCTATCTCCCCGACTGGGAAAAATTAAGTCGGGTCTATGCCGTTCCCGCCTGGTGGCGCGATGCCAAATTGGGGGCATGGTCGCATTGGACTCCCCAATCAATGCCCGAACAGGGCGACTGGTACGCCAGAGGAATGTATATGCAAGGCAGTGCGCAATATAAGTCGCATCTCGAACAGTTTGGCCACCCCTCCGAATACGGGTATAAGGATATCTGCCATAACTGGCAGATAGAGCGTTGGGATCCTGAGGCCCTGATGGATCTCTACATCGAGATGGGGGCTCGCTATTTTATGGCCATGGGAGTGCATCACGACAACTTCGATTGCTACGATTCGCAATATCAGCCGTGGAATTCGGTGAATGTAGGCCCCAAAAAAGACATTGTGGGCATTTGGGAAAAGGTGGCCAGAGCGCGCGGAATGCGGTTTGGCATCGGCTTTCACAATACCCCCGGACGAACCTGGGGGCAATTTATGACGGTACGATACACCGGCGATGCAACCGGCAATAAGCAAGGAGTGCCCTACGATGCCATGCAGACACTGGCCGACGGCAAAGGTAAATGGTG
The DNA here is from genome assembly GCA_050256115.1 of Bacteroidales bacterium. Taxonomy (GTDB): domain Bacteria; phylum Bacteroidota; class Bacteroidia; order Bacteroidales; family UBA4181; genus JAQVSH01. The sequence goes on from JBFWIG010000140.1 coordinate 4,831, forward strand.
GGATGGGATGGATCCGGCAGATCTCTACGGGCCGGTGCACGACAAAAGAGCCCCTCTCCTCTCGCCCTATGCCAACCAGTTTATGTGGCGGATAGACGATGCCATCACCAAGTATCATCCCGATGTGATCTATTTCGACGAACACGCGGGCGATTCGCAGGTGGATCTGGGGGTACAGATGGGGTTGGGATTTCTGGCTCCGCCACTACTGGCCAACTATTACAATAAGTCGCTCCAATGGAACAAAGGCAAGATGGAGGTTGTGGTAAATCTGAAAGGGGTGGGCGGCAGATACAACAGTTTTCAGAACAGTCCCAACCTGCTGCCGCACGTGGACCGATCGTTGGTCAAGAGCACGGAAGCCATTATCGAACCCGAAATTATGGCCTACTCTTTTCAGACCGAAACCACTATTGCCGACTGGCATTACAAAAAGGGACAGACATATATGAGCGCCCACAGCCTCATTACCCTACTCATGGAGAATGTATGCCGCAACGGAACCATGCTGCTCAATCTCACCCAACACGGGCAAGGCAATCTGGACCCCGAAGTGGTTGCCATTGCCAAAGAGCTGGGTACCTGGCTGAAAATTCATGGCGAGGCCGTCTACGGTTCGCGCCCCTTCGAGATTTACGGAGAGGGGGATGTCCGATATACCCGCAACAATGGTTATCTCTATGCAACCCTTCTGAATTGGGATAGCAATCCACTGACGCTCTGCTCCTTAGCCAAAGGCGGCGCCACCTTGGGCAATGTTTCTAAGGTGGAACTTATGGGGTCGAACCAAACGATAAGCTTTACACATAATGAAGAGAGCCTGTCCATCCAACCGGAATCGGCCATCGAACCTCTGAAAGGCCTCAGTGATGCAACGGTTGCCACCAAATATCGGGTGTTAAGGATTACCCACGATAAAGGCTGGATGAACGACGATGACCGTGGAGTTACCTACCCGGGATGGATCAGGCAATGCAACCTTAATGCAGGGCACTACAACAACGACCTCACCGTTAGCCAAAACCCCGGAGAGGTATGGAGCTGCTCCTTTTCAGGCCCCACCCTTGCAGTAATTGCGCCCAAACAGCAGGGAGCGGGAAGCATCGAAATCCAGATAGACAATCAGCCACCCGTAACAGTGAGCCTCAACTGCGAAGGAGAGTGCCAGCCACAGCAAACCGTTTACGCCCGAACCAACCTCTCTCCCGGAAAACATACGCTAAAAATTACCCATGAGGGAGAGGGAGTAGTGGCGGTGGACGCGGTTATTTGCGCTGGCGCGCAATGATGAATGGTGAATGCGCTGCGCGCTGGTGCTCTGGTGCATCGAAGTGCTTCGCGCTTCGAGTGCTCGAGTGCTCAAGTGCTCAAGTGCTGCGCTTCGCGCGAAACGACAATTACGCGCAAGCGCGATGGCAAATGATAATTTGTAGGTGATGAGGTATAGTACGGAGGAGGTTCGGAGGCAGGATCGATTGTTGAGCGAAGAAGGGGCTATTGATCTTCTGAAGCGGGGGGAGTATGGGGTGCTTTCGGTGAGCTGCCCGAATAACGGGGTGTATGGAGTACCCATCAACTATGTATGGGATGGAGACCAATCTATCTATCTTCATTGTGCTCCCGAGGGCCGTAAACTGACCTGTATCGACGAAGATGCGCGGGTCTCCTTTTGCGTGGTGGGCCGAACCCATCCCATTGCAGAGAAGTTTACCACCGAATACGAGAGTATCATCCTTTCCTGCCGAGCCGAAAGAGGTCTGAGTACCGATGAGCGAATGCACGCCCTGCAACTGTTGATAGCAAAGTACTCGCCCGAGTTCCGCGACAAAGGTCAACACTATGCAGAGAAGTCGTTTGCCCGCAC
>JBFWIG010000141.1:0-6674 GCA_050256115.1 Bacteroidales bacterium
GAACATGGTTTCAACCCATTGTACCTCTGAAGCTTGCCGATAAGGTCCTGACTATTCAGGTGCCCAGCCCATTCTTCTACGAATATCTCGAGGAGCATTTTATAGATCTTCTCCGGAAAAGTCTGCGTAAGGAGTTGGGCAACGAAGCAAAATTGGAATATAGTGTGGTGGTAGACAAATCGAATGTCACCAATCAGGAGAAGCCCAGTCAGGTCATCTATCCTTCGGTCACCTCGGCCGAAATGAAAAATAAATCTCTGCCTCTCTCTCCGGCCGATCGGCTTGAAAAATTCAACCCCTTCGTGATTCCGGGCATCCGAAAACTCAATATCGACCCGCAACTTAATCCCGAAAAGAGTTTCGACAATTTGGTTGAGGGAGAGTGTAACCGACTGGCCCGTTCGGCAGGTATTGCCGTGGGCGAAAACCCGGGCGGGACGGCCTTCAATCCGCTATTTGTTTATGGAGAGAGCGGTCTGGGTAAAACCCATCTGGCACAAGCCATCGGCTTGGGCGTGAAAGAGCGCTTCCCCGATAAAATGGTGCTTTACGTAACCGCCAATAAATTCCAGACACAGTTTGTCGATGCCCGTCTTAAAAATGAGATCAATAAATTTCTGCATTTCTATCAGATGATAGACTTGCTGATTATCGATGATATTCACGAATTTGCCGGCCGCGAAAAGACCCAGGATGTATTCTTCCATATATTTAACCATCTTCACCAATCGGGCAAACAACTGATTCTCACATCCGATAAACCTCCCGTAGAACTGCAGGGGCTCGAAAAACGGTTACTCTCCCGTTTTAAATGGGGGCTTTCGGCCGACCTTCAGGCTCCCGACTATGCCACCAGGGTATCCATTCTCCGCAGAAAAGCCTATCAGGATGGCATCTCTCTTCCCGACGATGTGATAGCCTTTGTGGCTTCGAATATCACCAGTAATGTAAGGGAACTGGAGGGAGCGCTTATCTCCCTGCTGGCTCAGTCAACACTCAACCGCAGAGCCATTACCCTTGAGTTGGCCTCCGAAATGATCGAGAAGCTGATAAAGAACCCAAAACAGGAGATCTCTATCGATTTCATCAGCAAAACCGTCTGCAACTATCTGAATGTACCTATAGATATGCTCCACTCCTCTACCCGAAAACGGGAGATTGTGCAGGCTCGTCAAATTGCCATGTTCTTCTCGAAGAAGTACACCAAAGCAGCCCTTGCCTCTATCGGGAAACAGGTGGGAGGGAAAGATCATGCCACGGTGCTTCATGCCTGTAAAACAGTGTTGAATCTTCAGGAGACCGACAAACGCTTTAAACAGACGTTAGAGGAGATCGACAAAAAATTCAAACCATAAACCGGGGCCGCTTTTTGGCCCCTTTTTTTTCACCGGAAATGAACGCATCTGTGCCTTCCGACAGCTACCTTACTCTGGCTCAATCCTCTGAGGGTCTGTACAGAGAAAAAGGGAGCCGTTTTATTGCCTACGCAAAACCGGCAGGTTCGGAAGAGGCCATTCGCGATTACCTCGAACAACTCCGCAAAGCGCATTTCAGCGCCCGACATATCTGTTATGCCTGGCGACTGGGTCCCGACAAAATGCGTTGGCGCGCAAACGACGACGGAGAGCCCTCAGGAACTGCGGGGCGACCCATGCTGGGACAGATCGATTCGTACGGCCTGTCGGATGTGTTGGTAGCCGTGGTTCGCTATTTTGGCGGCATATTGCTGGGAACAGGCGGGCTTACAGTGGCCTATCGCGAAGCCGCTTCTAACGCCCTGGCACAGGCCGAAACAACCATACGGGTTATCACCGATGCTTTCCGGATTCTCTATCCTTATGAGTTGACCCCCGAAATTCAACAGCTTATCAAAGAGTTCCAGCCGGAGATCATTAATCCGGAGTACCTTGCCAACTGTAAGGCCACCTTTTTGCTCCCCAAGAGCCGATCGGACGCCTTTATACAAAGAATCGGACAATGGCCGGAAATCGGATGGGAAAAAGCATAAAGCAATGGGCAATTTATAGTAATTTAGCTCGACAATAGAGGGCATTCACAACGCAAACCAATCTCTTATGAAGAACCGAAGTTTAGTTTCGATTACCGATTACAGCAAAGAGGAGTACCTGCAGATTCTTGCCCTTGCTGCCGAATTCGAAAAAAATCCCAACCGCGACCTTCTCAGAAACAAAGTGGTTGCAACGCTCTTCTTTGAACCCTCAACCCGGACACGCATCAGTTTCGAAACAGCCATCCAGCGGCTTGGCGGAAGAGTGGTGGGGTTTGCCGACGCCAACTCCTCGAGTGTTACCAAGGGTGAAACCCTGAAAGACACCATTAAAATGGTGAACAATTATGTCGATCTGATTGTGATGCGACATCCGTTAGAGGGGGCTGCCCGTTATGCCAGTGAGATAGCTACGGTTCCCGTTATTAACGCGGGCGACGGGGCCAATCAGCACCCCTCTCAAACACTCCTCGACCTCTACTCCATCCGCAAGACACAAGGCACACTCGACAACCTCAATATTTTAATGATTGGCGATCTGAAATATGGCCGAACCGTTCACTCTCTGTTAATGGCACTTTCGCATTTCTCGCCCAACTTCTCTTTTATTTCGCCCGAAGAGCTGAAGATGCCGGATGAGTATAAAGAGTTTCTCGCCCAAAAGGGAATCCCCTTTACCGAAGACCGCGATTTCCTTCGCTATATCAACGATGCCGACATCATCTATATGACCCGCGTTCAAAAGGAGCGATTCTCCGATCCGATCGAATACGAAAAGGTAAAGAATGCCTACGTTTTACGAAACGATATGCTTACCCAAACCAGGCCCAACGTCAGAATTCTGCACCCCCTGCCCCGGGTTAATGAAATTGATTGCGACGTGGACGATAACCCTAAAGCCTACTATTTTACGCAGGCTCTCAACGGCATGTTTGTACGACAAGCCATTATTGCCTCCATTCTGGGGGTAGCACCCGAAATACCCTAACCATTAACCATACCAACCTATGAAGGGCGACGATAAAGTTCTGGTAGTAAATGCAATAGAAAACGGAACTGTAATAGATCATATACCGGCCAACAAACTTTTCGAAGTAATCTCCATTCTCAATCTGGATCAGTTTACCAACCAGATGACTTTTGGCACCAATCTCGAAAGCAAAAAACTGGGCTACAAGGCCATTATAAAGATATCCGGGAAGTACTTCGAAAAAAACGAGATCAATAAGATTGCGTTGGTGGCTCCCCAGGCAAAACTGAACATCATCCAGAACTACCAGGTCATCGAGAAACGTGTGGTAGAACTCCCCGATGAGGTAATTATCGGAATTGTGAAATGTGTAAACCCCAAATGTATCACCAATATGGAGTCGGTTCCCACCCGTTTCCAGGTGATCTCGCGCGACAAAGTTGCACTTAAGTGCCTCTACTGAGAAAAAATCACACAACGCTAATCCCGCCACTCTCTCCGCAAGCCCTCTATTGTATGCACCCTCCTATGCCAGGCCGTTTTGCAGGTAATATCATTGTGAAGATCCGTGTATGGATTATACTGGGACTGTTGGCACCCTGGGTTCAGCTATTTCCCTTTTCACTCTCGAAAGAGGCGTCGGTAAGCCTTCTCACCTGTGGCCCCGGGACCGAACTCTACTCCCTTTTTGGTCATACTGCCCTTCGCATCAAAGACGACTCTCTGGGTTTCGACAGAGTGTACAATTACGGCACCTTCAATTTTCAGGAGAAGGGGTTCTACTGGAAATTCCTGAGAGGAGAGCTTTTCTATTATCTTTCGGTAGCTCACTTCAACCAATTTATGGCGCTCTATTATGCCGAAGAGCGAGAGGTCACCGAACAAATTCTTCAACTGGATCCTGAAGAGGCAACCCGGATATTTCTCTTTGTTGAGAACAATCTCAAACCGGAAAATCGGGCCTACCTCTACGACTTTATCCGCGACAACTGTACAACCCGTATCCGCGATCTTTTGGTAAGCCCGCATCGGCCGGATGCCGGGCAGAGTAGCGATTCCGTTACTACCGCTCGAATGCATCTGCGAAAAGCGCTCCACCCCTTCCCTTATAGCGGTCTGGGAATCGATCTGTTGTTGGGTGCCCGTACCGACCATCCCATCACCCTATATCAAAGCCTGTTTCTTCCCGAATTGCTCAAGCAACAGTTAGAAAAGAGTATCCATCCTGATACCGGCCACCCTCTCGTAAAGGAGAGCCGTATTCTGCTTAAGGGTCAGGAGCTCCGAAAGCCCTCTCCTCTGTTACAACCCATACTCCTTTTACTCGTGCTCCTGCTCCTTTCGGCACTTCTGGCGCTGGGGCCGTTTAGAATGAAACGGGCAAATCAGATTTTCAATCGATTAATATTCACAACTTTAGGAACTATCGGGATTATAATTGCCTTTATGTGGTTTGTTTCTAGCCACTACCACACTGCGCTTAATTGGAATCTCCTGCTCTTTTCGCCGCTCTGCCTGTTCTTTGCGTTCAGCACAAAGCAAACAAAGCGTAAAACCCTTCGATTGATCCTTCTCCTTATCCTCATCTCGCTCATAATCTACCCCGTGGCACTGGTTGTTAGCAAACAGGCTATCAGCATAGAGTCGGGAATAATTGCCTTTACCCTTCTTTTTCGCCTCCATTACCTCAGCAAACAATTCAGGAGCGCGATGCCAAAACCCCTTTGACTATGCGCCTAACTCTTATACTGCTTTCGCTCCTGATGATTGCCGGGAGCCCCTTATCAGCACAGACACCCATTCGCACCCTATCCCCGCCTGTACAACTGCACAGCCGTTGGGTCGACTCTCTCTATAGCCGTCTTTCGCTAAACGAACGAATAGCGCAGTTACTGATGATTCCCGCCTATTCCAACCGCGACAAGGCTCATATAGAAGAGGTAAGCCAATTGATACGGCAATACGGCGTAGGCAGTGTACTCTTCTTTCAGGGAGGGCCCGGACGACAATTATCCATGGCCGAACGGTTCCAGCGTGAAAGCAAGGTGCCACTTCTGATGGCCATCGACGGAGAGTGGGGGCTCTTTATGCGGTTAGACAGCGTGCCTCGTCTTCCGCGACAGATGCTGCTTGGCGCTATTCAGAACGATTCCATTATCTACGAAATGGGTCGCTTTGTAGCCGATCAGTGCAGAAGAGTGGGCTTGCATATCAACTTTGCCCCTGCGGTCGATGTAAATAGCAACCGCAATAATCCGGTTATAGGTACCCGCTCTTTTGGCGAAGATCCCCGGAGGGTTGCACAACTGGCCATTGCCTACATGAAAGGGATGCAAGAGGGAGGCCTCTTCACCGCCGCAAAACACTTTCCCGGCCATGGCGACACCGAAACCGACAGCCATCTTACACTACCCATTGTAAACCGGACCCGGGCAGAGCTCGACTCCGTAGAGTTGGCTCCATTCCGGGCTATGATTTCGGCAGGCGTTTCGGGTATAATGAGTGCACACCTTTTTGTACCGGCTATCGACAACCAATCGCAGTTGCCCACCTCCCTCAGTAAAAAGGCCATTACAGACCTCCTGAGGCAGGAACTTCGGTTTGAGGGGCTCATTTACACCGATGCGCTAAACATGAAGGGGGCCAGTGAGGCTTTCCGGAGTGGTGAACTGGAAGTGAGGGCCTTCGAGGCAGGAAACGACATTCTGGTGATGCCTGCCAATATTCCCAGGGCCATTAGCGCCATCCGAGAGGCTATTCTCAGCGGAAGAGTCGACTCTGCGCTTCTCGAGTCTTCTTGTAGAAGAATACTGGCCGCTAAAGAGATGGCCGGTCTTGCAGTGAAAAAGCCGCTCTCCCGGCAAAATCTTCATGCCGATCTGAATAGTCGCGATGCCGGGTTGCTGCAACACAAAATTATGGAGAATGCCATTACACTCCTTAACAACCATAACCGGACTGTTCCCATTAACGGACTAGAAAACAAGCGCATAGCTATGGTTTTGGCAGGTACGGAAAAATCCAATTTTTTTGTAAAGCGGGTAGCCGACTACTGCAAAACCGATCTCTACTTCTTGCCGGAACAGCAGAGTTTACACCCCGCACTTCTGAATAAGCTCCAACCCTACGACCTCATCATTGGCGGCGTTCACAACACCAATTCGTTACCGGCAAAGAATTTCGGCGTATCAGCCTCGACTATCGCCTTTTTCGACCAGTTGTCCTCACAAAAACCGCTGATTTTATCGCTCTTCGGTTGCCCCTATGCCTGGAGCAGCTCTAAAGCCGCTTCGCGGTATGAAGCGTTCATTGTTGCCTACGAAGAGAGCGAGCTGGCACACGATAAAACGGCACAAATTCTCTTTGGAGCCATCGGAGCAAAGGGACGTCTTCCGGTCTCCATCAACGATTCGCTGCGGTGTGGAATGGGCATCGATACCCGCGGAGATCTTCGCCTTGCCTATGTGCTCCCCGAATCTATCGGTATCAATAGCGACTCCCTCACAAAAATAGATCGGCTGGTTGAGGAGGCTATAGCAGCAAAGGCCATGCCCGGCTGTCAGGTGATGGCGGCAAAAGAGGGAAAAGTCTTCTTTCGCAAAAATTATGGCGCAACCCGCTATTCCGGTGGAGTGGCGGTAACCGATTCTACGATATACGATCTTGCATCGGTTACCAAAATTGCCGCTTCGGTGG
>JBFWIG010000142.1:0-6632 GCA_050256115.1 Bacteroidales bacterium
TTCACCGGTTGCAAGTTCCCAGGAGGGAATCGTCATATTCAGCATACCGGACAGCTTTTTGGCGGTGAAGGGCATAAAGGGCTCCGACAACACCATCATATGTGCTGCAATCTGCAGGGAGAGATTCAGAATCGTGGCCACTCTCTGCGGGTTGGTCTTTATTAATTTCCAGGGTTCATTATCGGCCAGATATTTGTTACCCAGACGAGCCACATTCATAGCCTCTTTCAGGGCTTCACGAAAACGGTACTGTTCGAGCGAACTCTCAATACGGGTTTTGAGTTGCGCCAGCTCTGCATAAATGGCACTGTCCTGTTCGGTAAGCTCGCCGGCTTCAGGGACCCTCCCCTCAAAATATTTGTGGGTGAGTACAACTGCCCGATTCACGAAATTGCCATAAACAGCCACTAATTCGTTGTTGTTTCTATCCTGATAATCCTTCCAGGTAAAGTTGTTGTCTTTGGTTTCGGGTGCGTTGGCGGTTAAAACATAACGCAGCACATCCTCTTTCCCGGGCAGTTCTTGCAGGTATTCATGCAGCCAGACGGCCCAGTTACGTGATGTGGAGATCTTGTCGTTCTCGAGGTTTAGGAATTCGTTGGCAGGTACATTTTCCGGAAGGATATAACTTCCCTCGGCTTTCAGAATGGAGGGGAAAATGATGCAGTGGAATACAATGTTGTCTTTTCCGATAAAATGAACCAGTTTGGTCTCTTTATCTTTCCAGTAGGTTTCCCAACTGTCGGGAAGCAGCTCTTTGGTGTTCGAGATATAGCCTATGGGCGCATCGAACCAAACATAGAGCACTTTGCCTTCGGCTCCTTCTACCGGAACCGGAACGCCCCAATCAAGATCGCGGGTAACCGCACGCGGTTGCAACCCAAGGTCGAGCCACGATTTACACTGCCCGTATACGTTGGTTTTCCACTCTTGGTGATTTTCCAGGATCCACTCCCTCAGGAAGGATTCGTAGTCCTGAAGCGGAAGATACCAGTGACGGGTCTCCCTGAGTACAGGAGCTGCACCGCTGAGGGTGGAACGGGGATTGATCAGATCGGTAGCATTGAGCGAGGTGCCGCACTTCTCGCACTGGTCGCCATAGGCATTTTCGTTGCCGCAATGGGGGCAGGTTCCGGTTATGTAGCGGTCGGCAAGGAATTGCTTTGCCGTTTGGTCGTAATATTGTTCGGTACACTTTTCTTCGAAGAGCCCTTTGTCGTATAGGGTTTTGAAGATATCAGAGGCGGTTTGGTGATGAATCTTCGAAGAGGTACGTGAGTAAATGTCGAACGAGATGCCCAGCCCGGCAAATGATTCTTTGATGATTTGGTGGTATTTGTCTACAATATCTTGTGGGGTAACGCCCTCCTGGCGTGCTTTGATGGTGATGGGAACCCCGTGTTCATCGCTGCCTCCGATAAAAATTACATCTCGTTTGCGTAACCTGAGATACCGGGCATAAATATCGGCAGGAACGTATACACCGGCCAGATGGCCGATATGAACCGGTCCGTTGGCATAGGGGAGGGCAGAGGTAATCAGATAGCGTTTGGGAAATTCCATTTCGGGGTAAGTTTTGCTCGCAAAACAGCGAAAGAAAGAGGCACAAAGATAACACTTTGCATTGTTTTTTTGTGACCGCACAGTATCTTCGTAGAAAAGATGGTATGATTACGCCAACCCCTTTACTTCGCGGAAACAGAGTGGGCATTGTGGCTCCGGCGGGCGCTTTTGCGCCCGAAAAGATTGCGCCCGCGCTGGAGCGGCTTACACTAGAGGGTTGGGAACCGGTGTTGGGAAAATCGCTCTACCGAACCGAGGGTATCTATGCAGGCAGCGACGCCGAAAGAGCTGCCGACTTGGCAGATATGCTCACAGATAGTTCAATTTCGGCTATTTTTTGCGCCAGAGGGGGATATGGTTCGGCAAGGCTATTGCCTCTTCTTGAACGAATCACCCCATCGCATCCTAAGTGGATTGTTGGCTTTAGTGACATCACCGTGCTTCACCGCTTTGTGGCCAAAGCCTGGAACTGGGAGTCGCTGCACGGGTCGCTTTTGGTGAATTTGCATAGCTCTTCCGCCGATTCGCATCGCTCTTTTGCTGCCATGTGCAGTGTGCTGCGGACAGGAGATAATCGCTTCTCTTTTCCGGCGCTTCCCATCGACAGCTCTTCCGGGATGGAGGGGGAGCTCGTGGGCGGAAATCTATCGGTGCTCTACTCCCTTAGGGGTACTCGCTACGATCTGAATCATCTGCAGGGAAAGATTCTGTTTATTGAAGAGATTGGGGAGTATAGCTATCATCTGGACAGAATGCTCCAAAACTTTATGCTGGGCAATCTTTTTCAGGGACTTTCGGGTATTCTGGTGGGCAATTTTTCGGATATGAAGGAGGGGAATACCCCCTATGGAAAAAGTGTAACGGCAATTTTGCAGGAGGCCTTTTCGAAACTCGACTGCCCGGTGATTTATGGTTTTCCGGGCGGGCATGAGCCGTTGAATATGCCCCTTGTGATGGGAAGGAGGGTGGTAGTTGAAATGGTGAATGGTGAATGGTTAATGCGCGAGGCGCAAATGCTCTAGTGCTCAAGTGCTCAAGTGCTCTAATGCTCTAATGCTGCGCTTCGCGCAATGCTCTAATGATTTGAAAATGTGACGATGTGATAATTCGATAATTCGAAAATTAGGGGTAGCGTAGAATTTAGCCGTTTGGATGTAACTGCCTCCTCGACAAACTTATCTTGTCGAGGAGGTAGTTACGTCCAATTAGGCGGAAAATAATGATTATTGGTAAATGGTTAATTATGAGGGGCTGGGTTTGGTGTTTTGTTGGGCTGTTGTGGGGCCCTTGTGGTATTATGCTGTGTGAAGCGCAGAGTGGGGCTCCTGCAAAGGGGTCGGTACTTTGGGTGGAGGCTGAGTCGTTGGGTTCGAAGGGGGGCTGGGTGGTTGATGCGCAGTTTATGGATTTAATGGGTTCGCCCTATCTGATGGCGCATGGGTTGGGCCGACCTGTTTCGGATGCTTCGGGCGAGGTTACGGTGCCTCGCAAAGGTACGTATACGGTATATGTTCGAACCTTTAACTGGGTGGCTCCCTGGTATAAAGGGGAGGGGCCCGGTCGATTTTCTGTTATGATTAATGGGGCCAAACTTTCCGCCAGTGTTGGGTATGCCGGCAACCGTTGGGAGTGGCAAAAGGCGGGGAGTGTGGTGTTGGAGGCAGGCTCTTCTTCGTTGGCTCTCCGCGATGAGACCGGTTTTAACGGTCGATGCGATGCCATTCTGCTCACTTCCGATTCTAACTGGGTGCCCCCGTCTGATGCAGCCTTGGTGGAAGGGCTGCGTTCGCGCTATGCACCTAGGGAAAAATCGGTTCGCCATTCGTTCGATTTTGTGGTGGCCGGCGGGGGTGTGGCCGGTATCAGTGCTGCAGTTGCCGCGGCCCGCCTCGGTTTAAAGGTGGCTCTTATTCAGGATAGACCTGTTCTGGGAGGTAACAACAGTTCTGAAGTGAGGGTGCATCTCGGGGGGCGAATTGCGCAGGAACCCTATCCGAATTTGGGTGCACTGGTGGCTGAGATGGGGCCTGCGAAAGGGGGTAACGCGCAACCCGCCTCTTATTACGAAGATGCTAAGAAATTGCAACTGGTTACATCGGAGAAAAATATTTCTCTGTTTTTGAATCATCGTGTGGTTGGGGTAAGAATGAAGAACCGACAGATTGCTTCGGTAGTGGCCCGAGAGGTATTGAGTGGCCGCGAGCTCTTGTTTTCGGCGCCTCTGTTTGCCGATTGCACAGGCGATGCCACAGTGGGTTATCTGGCAGGAGCCGACTATGTGATGGGACGGGAGAGCCGCAATACCTATGGCGAAAGTACGGCTCCACTGCAGGCCGATGCCATGACGATGGGTGCTTCGGTGCAGTGGTATTCGGTTAAGGGAGATTCGCCTGCGTTGTTTCCCCGCTTTTCGTATGGACTTGAGGTTACTGAAGAGAGTGCCGAAAAGGTGACAATGGGTGAGTGGACCTGGGAAACAGGCATGACCTGGGATCAGATTTCGGAGTTCGAAAAGATTCGCGACTATGGGCTGTTGGTGGTCTTTTCTAACTGGTCGTTTCTGAAGAACCAAAGCCGATCATCTTCGCAGTATACCCATCATAGTCTCGACTGGGTGGCTTATGTGGCCGGAAAGCGGGAGTCGCGCCGTTTGTTGGGCGACTATGTGCTCAAGGAGCAGGATCTGACTTCCGAAGTGTGGCTTCCCGACGGATCGGCCAGTACCACTTGGAGTATAGATCTTCACTATCCCGATTCGGTGCATGCAGCCCATTTTCCGGAGCAGCCCTTTAAATCGATTGCGGTACATAAAACGATTCGTCCCTATCCCATTCCCTACCGCTGTTTCTACTCGCGCGATGTGCCCAATCTCTTTATGGCAGGCCGTAATATCAGCGTTTCGCATGTGGCTCTGGGCACCATCAGGGTGATGCGTACTACCGGCATGATGGGCGAGGTGGTAGGGATGGCTGCCTCTATTTGTCATACAGAAAAGGCGCAGCCACGCGATGTGTACCAACGTTACCTTCCGCAGCTAAAGTTGTTGATGGAGAAGGGAGTAGGATCGATGGAAGGGGAGCCTGAGCAGAGGTATAATCAGGGAAGCACGAAGAGATAGTGCTATAGTGATGCGCTGCGCGCGGGTGGAACAGTGTTTTAGTGCTGCGCTAAAGCGCTATGCTCTAGTGTTGCGCTTCGCGCGAAAAAAGCAAATTCCTTTGCGCGAGGGATGCTTTGATCTTTTTTTGGATGCGGGTTTGGTTTTTTGGGAAATGGCTCTATCTTTGTTCGTAGAATAACGAACAGTAGTGGAATTCTTAACAATGGATTAGTAGTTATGGATGTGAAAGTGTTGGGGCCGGGTTGCCCTAAGTGTAAGGTGCTCGAAAAGGCTACGATTGAGGCGATTGCCAATACCGGCGTGGACGCCACCTTTTCGAAGGTGGAAGATATTGTGGAGATTATGAATTATGGGGTGATGTCGACCCCGGCTTTGGTGATAGATGGCAAGGTGGTGGTAAAAGGCAGGGTGCCTACTGTAGATGAAATTAAGGCGTTGCTCACTAAATAAGGTTGTTATGAAGAAATTTCTCCTTGTGTTTAGTCTGATTGCCCTAGTAATCGTGGCTTTTTTTCTCTTTGCAAACCGCTCTGCGAAATCGAGCGAAGCATTGGATGTTGCAGAATCGCCATCGGCTCTGTTGTCCGATTCGTTGGCTATAAAGGCCTATTATTTTCACTTTTCGCGCAGGTGTGTTACTTGTCAGGCAGTCGAGAAGGTGGCAGCCAATGCGTTGACTGAGTTGTCGGGTGGAAAGATTGTGTTGCAATCCATAAATCTCGAAGAAATCAGTGATAAGGCACTTGCACAGAAGTTAGGGGTAGAGGGTCAGTCTTTGCTGATTGTAAAGGGCAATCAGAGGGTCGATCTTACTAGTGCAGGTTTCTTGTACGCTGTGGCCAGTCCCGATACATTCAAGGAGCGAATCAAAGTAGCGGTTGGGTCGCTAAAGTAGCCATAGCATGGAGGTGTTGCAGAATTTACTGGAGACTTCGCAGTTCCCGTTCGTTTCGGCCCTTCTCTTGGGGTTGATGACCGCCATTAGTCCCTGTCCGTTGGCCACCAACATTACGGCAATTGGGTATATCAGCAAAGATATTGTGAGCCGTCGAAAGGTATTTTACAACGGGTTAATCTATACGGTGGGTAGAGCGATTACCTATACGGCAATTGGCCTATTGTTCTTTTTTGGTGCAGGAAAGTTTCAACTTTCCGGGTTTCTGCAGCAATGGGGCGAGAAGCTTTTGGGCCCGCTGCTTATTCTCATTGGCCTCTTTATGGTGGGGGCATTTACCTTTGTACGGATTCCGGGGCTGAATCTGGTTACAGAGAAGGTCGAAGATTCTGCCGGAAAGGGTTTCCGGGGCGTACTGCTTCTGGGTATCGCCTTTGCGTTGGCATTCTGTCCGTACAGTGGGGTGCTCTATTTTGGCATCCTCATTCCTATGACCATTGGTAGTGCCTCAGGGCTTTATCTGCCATTTGTGTTTGCTCTGGCTACGGGCGTTCCGGTAATTCTCTTCGCATGGTTCATTGCGTTTTCGGTGGGTTCGATCGGAGCTGTCTATAACAATCTGAAAAACTTTGAAAAGTGGTTCCGTCGAGTGGTTTCGGTGCTGTTTATTGGAGTGGGTATATACTATGTGGTAATCATGTTCTTCTGATTTTTTTTGAGATAATTGTTCGTACTTTTGCGAACAGAAGGAGAGGAATAATGGTTAATGGTGAATGGTGAATGGTAAATGGTAAATGGTGAATGGTAAATGGTGAATGGTGAATGGTGAATGGTGAATGCGCTGAAGCGCAGTGCTATGGAGCTCAAGTGCTCTGGTGCTCTAATTCTCTGGTGATCTAATTCTCTGGTGCTCAAAAGATTTGGCTATCATGTAGTTGCGTGGATGTGGGGTTATTAATTATTTTGGATTGTGGAAGCGAGAAAGGAGTTGAGGTTTTTGGTTTGGATTGCGGTGGTTTTTGGGGTGGCTTTTTTTCTGCCTGTCGAAAGTGC